>CAYWCB010000012.1:0-21292 GCA_964456615.1 uncultured Eubacteriales bacterium
GATGATCGACAAGACCTCCCTCTACCTGCACGTTCCCTTCTGCCTCAACGCCTGTCCGTACTGCCCGTACACGAAGGTCCCGTTCCGAGAGGAGCTGGTCGAGCCCTACACACGGGCCGCGCTCGCCGAAGTCGGTCTGTGGGCGGACGCGGTCGGTCCCGCTGAGGCGACGAGCGTGTACGTGGGCGGCGGCACGCCGACGCTCGCGCTCGAGGCGGTGTCGGCGGCGCTGGGTCGCATGCGGGAACGCTTCTGCGTGACCGGCGACGTGTGCGTCGAAACGAACCCGGCCGACGTCGACGAAGACACCGTTGCGCGACTGCACGAGGCGGGCGTTTCGCTCGTGTCGCTCGGCGTGCAGTCCTTCCGCCCTGACAGCCTCGAGGTCGTCGGGCGTCGATACCCGCCTCGCGTGGCCGAGGAAGCTCTCGCCCTGCTGGCGGACAGCGGTTTCGCGTCCGTGAACGTCGATCTCATGTTCGCGCTCCCGGGACAGTCGGCAGACGACGTGGTGGCCGACCTCGAGAGGGCCGCCGAGCTCGGAGCCGACCAGATCACCACCTACCCGCTGTTCACCTTCCCGTACACGGTTGTCGGGGAGTACCTGCGCCTGAAGGGCGTCCGGTTGCCCGACTTGCGCGAGCGTCGCGCCCACTACCGCGCGATCTCGCAGTGGTGCGAGAGCCGCGGCTTCGAACGCGTCTCGGTCTGGGGCTTCAAGCGCGGAGACGCGCCGAGGTACTCCTCGGTCACACGGGACGGCTACATCGGCATCGGTCCGGGATCCGGCTCGCACCTGCCGGACGGGTTCGCCCTCAACACGTTCGACCTTGCCGAGTGGGAGCGCTCCCTTGCCGAGGGGCGGCTGCCGATCGCGCTGCGCATGCCCTTCGAAGCCCAGATGAGCGGCTGGTGGTGGCTGTACTGGCGGCTCTACGACGCGAGGATCCCGATGGAGGACCTCGACGAGGTCCTCGCAGAAGATGCGCGGAAGGCGAGGCGTTGGCTGGCGGGGGTCAGGGGCGCGGGGCTTGTCGAGCGCCGCAACGGCACCTTGGAGCTCACGGACGCCGGGGCCTTCTGGCTGCATCTTGCGCAGAACCACTTGGCGCTCTCGTACGTGAACACGCTCTGGACGGCCGCGCGACGGGAGGCGTGGCCTCGGGCGGTGTCCCTCTAGCGCCGGCGAACCACCGGCGCGCTGTCGGCCGCGCGGCGCGTCCTACTTCCTGTGCGTGCGGATCTTGGCGATCTCCTCGACGTGGCCGTAGAGGTGCAGGCCCTTGGACACGCCGATCAAGCTGCCGGAACCGACGCCTATCTCGTCGGCCATCCACTGTTTCATGAGCTCGAGGCCGGCCATGTTCACCGGGAAGCCGCCCCACGCGTCCCAACTGCGGAAGTACACGATCAGGTGGAGCTTGCCGTAGCGCACCCGGCAGTCGATGAGCCGCATGCATGGAGGGTCGTAGCCCACACCCTGGTTGTCGTGCACGGTGATGTCCTCGGGACGGCCGATCTCGATCGTGGCCTGGTTGGTGTTCCCGCCCGACTCCCTGAGCATCTTGATGGCCCATTCGACTTGCGGGAGCGTCAGCCCGAGCAGGTCGTCCGCGACCGGCCACATGATCCGCTGGCCGTAGGTGTACTCCTCGTTCGGCTGCAGCGTGTCGCTCAGGAGGTATCCGGGGAAGTACTCGCACTTCACATAGTCCTCGTCGGCCAGAGGCGGGATCCCCAGGCCTTCCGGGATGATCGGAAGCAGCGGCCCGCCCCCCGGGTCCTTGACGAAGACCGTCGCGAAGTCGAGCTCTATGCGGTCCGTTCCTTCGTAGCTCCCACGTTCGACCTCGTAGCGGTAGCCGTGCTCGATCAGGGCGTCGATCACCTGGAACCACGCGTCGTCGAGATCGCGAGCGGTGATCGAAACCGGCAGAAGCTCGTGTCGCTCCATGGCTCCTTCATCCGTCTGTGGCGCAGGTGGGGCAGGGTTCGGCGGCGACAGCGCGGGCCTGGCGCGGCCCGCAGGCAGCTCCATCGATCCGCCGAAGCCAGTCTAGCCGACCCCTCGGCTTCCTGAGGCGCGAGTCGAGGCGGCGGGGAGGCATCGGGGCTGGGTGGCGCCGCGCGATCCGTACCCGCGCCGTCTCCGGCCGGTGGGGGGTAGTCAGGCTGAAGGAGACCAAGGGGAGGTGCGCGATGAGAACGGTGTGGATCGCGCTGCGAAGGGTGTCGGCATGGTCACGGAGCAGGTCGTGCGAGGCGGCAGATGTACTGCCGAGTTGACCCGGCACGAGAAGCCGTAGGTTTGTCCCGACTCGATGGCGACCGATGGTCGCCTCCCAACGCTGCGGACGGGTGGCATATCATTACTCAGAAGGCGCTCGCGGCGCGATCGTCGTGGCGTGTACCGACGCAGTGGGGGCACGCCGAAGGAGGGGTGCACGTGGCAGAGCAGGAAGATGGCCGGATGATGGACCGGTTCTGGCCATCGTCTCTTCCGTCGTGGCTGCGGTCGCTCGGAATGATCGGCTGGATGATCGCGGGCCTGTCGGCCGGCGTCTACGCTCTCACTTACGTCTTCTCCAGGGCGTCGAGCATCATGATCCCTCTGATCGTGGCCTTCGTGATCGGCGTCGTCGCGCGTCCGCTCGTGTCGAGACTGGAGAAGCGCGGAGTGCCTTCGTCGATTGCGGCACTCCTCGTTCTGATCGTGCTCGTTGCGGTCATCGTGGGTGTCGTCTGGATCACGGTTGCGGGTGTCATAAGCCAGTGGCCTCAGATCTCCGCGCAGGTCAAGGAGGGCGTAGCCTCGCTGAGGTCCGCTCTGTCCACGCTGGGCTTCGACAGCGAGGCCATCCAGTCGTTCGTGGACAAGGCCGCCGCCTCGAGCGAGGCAGCTGCGAAGACCGCAGCTTCCGGGATCCTGTCGGCGGTCGGCTCCGGGCTCTCAGGCGTGATCGCGCTCGTCTTCGGGCTCTTCGTCGGGGCGGCGCTCCTCTACTACGTGCTGAGCGACTACGCCACGATCACGAAGTACATCGATGCGCATCTTGGTCTGCCCCGGGATCTTGGGCGTGGCGTGGCCACCGATGCCATGATGTCGCTGCAGGGCTACTTCCGCGGCACCACGATCACCGGAGTGGTTGTGGCGCTGGCGATCGGCGCGGGCGTGGCCGTACTGGGCGTTCCGCTCGCGATACCGATCACCCTTGTCACCTTCCTCACGTGCTACATCCCGTTCTTCGGGTCGATCTTCTCGGGCATCTTCGCGTTCCTCATCGCATTCGGAGCCAACGGGCTCACGACGGCGCTCATCGTGCTGGCGATCATCCTCATCGCGCAGAACCTCCTGCAGACGGTCGTGAACGCCAGGGTCATGGGAGGCTCGCTCGACCTGCACCCACTCGTCGTGCTGGTCATCACCATGCTGGGCGGGATCTTCGGGGGTCTGCTCGGCGCTGCGCTGGCGGCCCCCCTGCTCGCGATGGTCCTTCGGGCGAACGCGCGCATCAGGAGCTACGTCCCACAGTCGGAGACGTCCGGGGAGTCGCCGGGTCCGGGCTCGGCAGCGCCTGAGTGATGACGTCGGCACGGAGTCGGGGGTGCGCCGCGCGGCTTGCGGGCGAGCGTTGTAGGGGGTGAAGCGACCATGGCAACGCTGGAGTCCTACAGCTTCGGGAGCGTCGTCGTAGACGGCCGCGAAGAGACGAGCGACCTCATCGTGCTGCCCGCACGCGTCGTTCGCGAGTGGTGGCGTGCGAGCGGGCACCTGCTGACCCTGGCCGACCTAGCCGGGGTCCTCGAGGAGATACCGGAGCGTCTCGTTGTGGGGACCGGCACTTCGGGCATGATGGCGGTCGCCCCCGACGTCATCACTACCCTGAAGTCCCGGGGTGTGACGGTCGAAGTGCTCAGGACGGCGGACGCCGTTCGCCGCTACGCCGAACTCGACCCCGCAAAGACGGCGGCGGCCCTACATCTGACCTGCTGACGCCTCCCTCGCGCGCGGCGTGGGATCACTCGGGAGGGACGTCAACGTATCGCGTCTCGATCTTCTCGAGGACCATCGGCATGGTCGTGTATTCCATCTCGTCCAGCGACAGGCGGTGCGGTTCGAAAGGTCCGTGGCGACGCAAGTAGTCGGCGACGGCAAGGGCGGTCTTGCGCGCGCGGTCGAACGAGATGTCGCCGAGCATGTCGCGGGGCTCGCCGAGAAGGCCCGCCTGCGTGATCTGGAAGCCGTACGCGACGACTCGCGGCGGACCGTCGAAGCGGCTCGGCGCGTCGTCCTCCCACGAGACCGGCATGAGCGGGCCGTGATGAGAGCCGCGCATCCATCCGGCGACGGTGTGGGGGAACGCGAACGGCTCGAGCACCTCGCCGACCGCCGGCAGACCGCTCTGCGAACGAACGATCATGACGGGGTCGTCCTTGCCGACGTAGCGGCCGGCTATGAGACTGAGCCGTTGCGTCGACGTGGAGGCGCACACCTCGCCGTCGCTTCTGCGGCGCACCTCCTTGATGACGTAGCGCGCCGGCGCGCCGATGAGAACGAGCATGTCGTAGATGTCGTCCGGGGCACTGAAGACGACCATCTTGTGCTCGAAGAGGTCGTGCACCTCGAAGTCGAAGCCGCCGTGCATGTTCGGATCGATCACGAGTCCCGCCGTGTTGAACGGGTCGGCGCACATCTTGTAGAGCGGCATGTTCCATGCGCCGGGCTCGGTCTTGTCGGCCAGGAAGACGATGACCGGCTCGCTGGGTCGCACCTCGAACTCCATCTCGGCGCATCCCGGGCCCATGCCCCGGACATTTCCGGAGAACGAGTCGGACAGGAGGTCCTGTCCGGCGCCGTACTGACCGAGTTCGCGCGCGACGTCCGTCATGAGCAGGAACGTGTCCCAGGCGAACTTGTGCACGTCCTCGGCGTCGCTTCCTCGGCGGTGGGTCATGATGAGAGCGGTGTCGTCGCCGACGCGCCCCCGGCGCCCGTCCAGTATCAGGCCGCTGCCTTTAGCCTCCTCCAGTCGGCGCTCGGCCACCGCCGAAACCTCGGGATGGACGCTCGAGTGTCCCACCCACCCGCCGATGTCCGCCTTGATGACGCTCAGTGTCAGCTTGTCTGCCATGGCTGCTCCCCTCACCGATCGGTGACGACGCGCGATCGTCCGTCCGA
The DNA here is from genome assembly GCA_964456615.1 of uncultured Eubacteriales bacterium. GTDB lineage: Bacteria > Actinomycetota > Coriobacteriia > Anaerosomatales > CAVRZR01 > CAVRZR01. Next base: position 5,180 of record CAYWCB010000012.1, read on the forward strand.
AATGGACGTACCCAATCCGGTGCGATGTGCTGAGGGCGGCGTGTGCCGAGGGAGCCATGGATGGGCGGTAGTGCGTGTCGACCGGTCCGTGGGGGGCCGCGAAACGCCATGGTGTGATACCCTCCGCGCGGCGGAGCCGACCGCCCTCTTGAAGGACGCTCACGAGGTGGAACCGGACATGACGCTCCCGGCCGCGCGCTGGCCGCGCGCGCCGCTCGACGGCCCCCGCGCTCTTCGCTGTGGCTCTGACTGTGGCCCTGCTGTACACGGCAGCGCCCGCAGATGGGGTCACGCGCTCGTTCCCCGCCGCGAGGGGCGCGGTGGCCCTCACTTTCGATGACGGCCCTGACGCTCGCTACACGCCACGCATCCTGGACGTCCTCGGCACTCACGGAATCACGCCCGTCTGGTACCGTCCCCCGCGCAAGCGCCACACCGAGGTGCAGCACATCCTCACGGCCGCTCGGGGCATGAGGGCGGCGCTGTGGACGCGCACGCTCGAGCGGTCGCGCTTCCGCTCTCCGACCGAGGCAGCGGTGACGCTGGTACGCGAAACGCGATCTGGCGACATCGTGCTCGCGCACGACGGCGGTCTCGATCGCTCGGCGACGGTGGCGGCGCTCCCGGCCTACCTTGACGGCCTGAGGTCGCGCCGTCTCGCCGTCGTGACGGTGAGCGAGCTGGAGGCACTGCATCGCTCGGAGCGATCCGCGCGGGCGAATCTGGGTGCCAGGCTGCGGCGCGCTCTACCGAGGAGCCTCTCTCGCTAGCCGAGCGCGACGTCTAGCACCATCATGAGCGCGAAGCCGACGATGGCCGCGATCACGGCGGCGTCGGCATGACCTGACCGCTGGCACTCGGGGATCAGTTCTTCGATCACGACGAACACCATGGCGCCGGCGGCGAACGAGAGCCCGTACGGCATGAAGACCAGCGAGGTCCCCACGAGCACAGCTCCGGTCACCGCGGCGATCGGCTCGACGACCCCCGCCAGCTGGCCGTACCAGGCACTGCGCATCCGGGACATGCCCTCACGCCGCAACGGCGCGGAGACGGCCAGGCCCTCCGGCAGGTTCTGTATGCCGAGCCCGAGCGCGAGCGCCAACGCGCTTCCCGCGGTCGCGGCCGAGTCTCCCGAGGCGGCCGCACCGATCGCTACGCCGAGTGCGAGCCCCTCGGGGATGTTGTGCAACGTCACGGCGAGTACCAGCAAGGTCGAGCGCTGCCAGGAGGCCCGGAGTCCCTCGGTCACGTGCACGCGGTGCCGGGTGCGATGGATGTGGGGCAGCACCCGGTCGAGGAGCGACAGGACCAAGGCGCCAGCGAGGAAGCCGATCACGGGTGGGAGCCAGCCGGGGCCGCTCCTCTTCGCCGAGATCTCGAGCGCTGGCGCGAGCAGAGAGAAGTAGCTTGCGGATAGCATGATGCCCGCGGAGAACCCGAGCAGCACGTCCTGGGTACGCCGCGCCGGCTGCCGGCCGACGAACACGAGGCCGGCGCCGAGCGCCGTCATCGCCCACGTGAACACGCCAGCCAGCAGTGCGATCAGGATCGGGTACTCGATCATCGCGATAGCCTCCCACGGAGTATCTCCCCTGCGCGCCTCGCACGCATGTACCGCACTCGCAGGGAATATACGAGGCGGAAGACGTCGAGGGCAGGTGGCGGGCGGATGGCGCTCACGGCGGACACGAAGTACCTGGTCTCCCTCGCTCTCGTTGCGGGCGCCGAGCGAGGGCAGGTAGGGGGCAAGGCCAAGCATCTCGCGGCGATGCTCTCGGCGGGATTCCCCGTTCCTCCCGCATACGCGATCACGACGTCGGCCTATCGTGACTTCGTCGCCTCGCCGTCGGTCGCGGCTCCACTGGCGAACCTCAGGTCCATGGTGGCCGAGGGTGGCGCACAAGACGAGCTGCAAGCGTGCTTCGACGAGCTGGCGGGCGCGATGCTCTCGGAAACGCTGTCACCCGAGCTCTCGCGCGACCTGCAGGGGGTGCTCGACGAGCTGCTCGCCGAGGTCGGCGAGCTGGCCGTGCGGAGCAGCGGCACCCTCGAGGACTCGGCCGACATGACCTTCTCCGGGATGCTGTCTTCGATCATCGGCGTGCGCACGATGAAAGAGCTCGAGGAGGCGGTGAAGCGCTGCTGGCTCTCGGCGTCGAAACCCCGCGTTCTCGAATACGCTCGCACGTGCGGGATCGCCTCTCGGGCGCTCGACGTGGCCGTGGTCCTGCAACGGCTCATTCCCGCCGAGCGAGCCGGGCTTGTCTTCACCCGGGATCCGGTGAACCGGTACGCGCGCGGCGTCGTCGTCGAGGCCACCCTCGGGCAGGGCGAAAGCCTCGTGTCGGGCGAGATCACCCCCGAGCGCTACCTGTACCTTCCCCGGGACGAGCGGGTCGTTCTCGTGCGATCGGCCGCCGACAGCCAAAGAGCCGGTGAGGCCGTGCCGACCGAGGAGCGGCGCCGCCTCTCCGACAGCGACGTCGCTGAGCTCTCCCGGTGGGGGCTTGCCGCCGAGCGGCTGTTCGGAGCGCCGCAAGACATCGAGTGGGTGTACGGCGAAGGCCGGTTCTGGATACTCCAGTCGCGCCCGCTCGTCCTCAGCTCTCGAGACGAGCGCGTGTTCTTCCCTCAGGTGGCGGAGGAGACGGTCCTCGCGAGCGGTATCGGAGCTAGTCCCAAGGTGGGCAGCGGCGAGGTGGTCCTGGCGACGGTCGACGTGCCTCAGAAGGCCGAGGGGTCGGTCGTCGTTCTCAAGCGGCTCACGAACGATCTCGCGGTGCAGCTGCGTGACGCCGCAGCGGTAGTCGCCGACGAGGGAGGCGCGACGAGCCACGGCGCCAACCTGCTCAGGGAGTTCGGCGTGCCGGCGGTCATCTCGACGGGCGATGCTACCCAGCGACTGCGCACCGGCATGAAGGTCACGGTCGATGGTTTCCGCGGCAAGGTGTTCGAAGGCGACCTCGCTGCGAGCGTCGACACGTTCCGTGGGGCGCCGGAGACGCAGATGCAGGTGTTCGTGTCCGTGCTGGTTCCCGAGAAGGCGGCCGTGGTCGCTCCTTTCGCGGACGGCGTGTCGTCCCTTCGCGACGACTACTTCCTGCTGAGAAGCGGGGTGCACCCACTGGAGATGATCCGGCGCGGTCAAGCCGAGGAGCTCGAGGAGACGATCTACGACGGGATCGGCCGAACGGCAGGAGCCTTCGAGGGCAAGCCTGTCTGGTACAAGCTCATGGATGCTCCGACCGATGAGTTCCGGCGTCTGGCCGGGGGCGAGCAGGAGCCGCAGGAGCGCAATCCGCTCCTGGGCTGGAGAGGGATCGGCCGCGAACTCGTAGAGCAGGAGATGCTCGACGTCGAACTCAAAGCCGTAGCCCGTGCGGTGTGCGACGGACATACCGGCCTCGGGGTCAAGTTGCCGTTCGTGCGATTCGGCTGCGAGCTCGAGCGGGCGAAGGAGGCGGTCCGGCGGGTCGGTCTGGTACCGGGTCGTGACGTGTCAGTCGGGATCTCGGTCGAGACACCGGCGACCGCGATGCGGCTCGACGAGTTCCTTGCAGCCGGCGTCGACTTCGTGAGCGTGGGTCTCAGCGATCTGACGATGTGCACGCTCGCTCTCGACAGGGAGAGCGGCTTCGTTGCCGATGGGTTCGATCCGGCGCATCCCGCGGTTCTCGAGCTCTTGGAACGGATCGTCGTGTCGGCGCGCAAGGCAGGGGTGTTCGCGTGCGCTACAGGAGAGAGCGCCCGGGCCGAACAGGTCTTGCCTCACATCGTCCGTCTCGGCTACGACGCGATCGGTGTCTCGGTCGCCTACTTTGGCGAGACGAAGCGACGAATCCGCGACATTGAAGCGGGAAGCGAGCCTGCGGCGAGCACGTGAATCCGGGCGCGGAGCGCGTTGTGTGATCAGCGCCCCGTACTCCCAGCGTGAGCCAGCGCCCTATTCCTCGGCCGGTCGCCACTGCACGGCGGTGGCCTTGAAGACCGCGAGCACTTCGCTCCCCGGCGCGAGCTGCAACTCGGCTACAGCGGCCCGCGAAACGGACGACGCGAGTCTCAGGCCGGCGGCTTCGAGCGTCACGAGCATCGTGGCCCCGCGCGGCTCCAGCTCTGTGACCGTGGCCGGGAGCCGGTTTCGCGCCGTCGCCAGGGGCATCTCGGCATGCGCTTCGAGCAACAGCACGTCCTCGGGCCGGATCGCGAACACGACCTCCGAGCCCGGCTGCGCGATGCCTGCCAGCGCGACGACCGTGTCTCCGACCTCGACGTAGGACAGGCCTTCAGAGACGCGTGCGACCGTGCCGCGGGACGCTGCCTCGACGCCCAAGAAGGCCGCGGTCCACTCGTCCTCGGCGAGCCCCGCGATCTCCTCGGTGGGTCCGCACGCGACGATCCTGCCCTCGTTCATGAGCGCTATCCGGTCGGCGACGACGAGCGCTTCGTCCTGGTCGTGCGTCACGTAGACGACCGTGACTCGCTCGTTGCGCAGGATGGTGGCGAAGTCGTGGGTCAGACGCCGCTTGAGGAGCGGATCAAGCGAGGCAAACGGCTCGTCCAGGAGGAGCACCTTCGGGTCGAGCACGAGAGCCCGGGCTAGTGAGACGCGCTGAGCCTCGCCGCCCGAGAGCCGGAGTGCGCTGCGATCCTCGTAGCCGGCGAGGCCGACGCGCTCGAGCGCCGAGGCGACCCTCTCGGCCCGGTCGGCCCCCCTGATGCCGCGCGCCGTGAGGCCGTACGCCACGTTCTCGCCCACCGGCCCTTTGAACAGGTACGGTCGCTGGAACACCGCAGCCATGGACAGGACCGCATCCCGGTCGGCCGGGGTGACGGTGCGGCCTCCGAGGAGGATGTCGCCGCTGTCCGGCCGTTCGAGGAGTCCAAGCAGGTGAAGCAACGTGCTCTTGCCGGAACCGGAGGGGCCGAGCAGAGCGAGCGTGCAGCCCGCGCACGCCTCCACGGACGGCACGTCGAGCGAGAAGCCGCTGCGCTTGAAGGTGCGCTTGAGGTTGCTGCCGGCAAGGGAGAGCGCCTCGCTCACTGACGCTCCCACCTTTCTGCCGACGTCTGCATCGTCGTCAGGATCACGTTTACGAAGATGACGATGCTGATGAGGACGAGCGCAAGAGCGAGTGCGGGCCCGTAGCGGCCCATGCGCGTGAACTGCACGATGGCGGTCGTCATCACCCTGGTCTCGCCGGCGAGGTTGCCGCCGACCATCTGGACGGCGCCGACCTCCGAGATGATCGCCCCGAACCCGCCGGCGACCGCCGCGATGAGCCCCATCCTCGCCTCGCGCAGCGTGAGCATAGAAACGCGCCAGGTCCGGGCGCCGAGCGAGCGGGCCTGGAGCTGCAGCTCCCGGGGCACTGCGGCGACTGCCGCCGCCGTGATGGCCATGATGACGGGCGAGGCGATGATCACCTGCGCTATGACCATCGCGGTCTTGCTGTAGAGCAGCGACAGGTCGCCGAGCGGGCCTCGGCGCGAGAGCGTCATCGCCACAATGAGTCCAACAAAGACGGGCGGCAGCCCCATGCCGGAGTTGAAGATGACAAGCGCGGCGCGTCGGCCGATGAACCGTCTCACCCCGACGACGAGCCCGAGCGGCACCCCGATGAGCAGGGCGATCGCCGTGGCCGTTCCCGACACCTGCAGGGACGTGAAGACGATCGCCCACACGTCCACGGCACCCGAGACGAGCAGGTTCCAGCCCTCGCGCAACGCGTCAGTGTAGATGCTCATCGCGCTGTGGGGCGTCGAGCGTCGTGCGGACTACTCCGCGTTGGGCACGAACAGCTGCTGACCGAACTCCTCGACACCGAATTCATCGATCACCTTCTGACCCTCTTCCGAGAGGATCCAGTCGTAGAACGCCTGACCGCCGTCCTGGTTCTTGGCGTCGGTCACGACGATGGCGCCGTACTGGTTGAAGAGCCCCTGATCCTTCTCGAAGACTACCGCAAGATCGACGGCCTCCCGCATCGAGAGGACGGTCGCGCGATCGGCCAGCGTGTAGGCGCCCTTCTCGGAAGCGACCTTCAGCGTGTCTCCCATGCCCTGCCCCGTCTCCTCGTACCAGTCGTTGACTTGTGGGGTGGGAGTAGGTTCGACGCCGGCGGCCGCCCAGAGCTTCAGCTCCTTCTTGTGGGTGCCCGAGTCGTCACCTCTCGAGATGAAGGCGGCCGCGCCTGCCCCACCAGCCTTGTCGATGGCCTGCATCGCGGCTGCGGCGTCCGTCGCGCTCTTCACGCCAGCGGGATCGCTCTCGGGTCCCACCAGAACGAAATCGTTGTACATCACATCCGCGCGCTCGACCCCGTAGCCCTCCTCCACGAAGGTCTCCTCATCCGACTTCGCATGCACGAGCAGCACGTCCGCGTCCTTGTTGCGCCCGATCTCGAGCGCCTCGCCCGTGCCGACGGCCACCACTTTGACCTTGTACTCGGGGTTCGCTTCCTCGAACGCCGGGACGAGGACATCGAACAGGCCCGAGTCCTCGGTCGAGGTCGTCGACGCGAGGATGACCTCGCTCTGCTCCGTGTCTCGTGGAGTGCTTTTGGAATCGGACTGGCAGGCAGCGAGGCCCACCAGGAGCGTCAGCGCCAGAGTCGCCGATCCGAGTCGGTGCCACAGCGCCCTTCCGCCCGAGATCATCTCGGTCTCCTTTCTGCCGGTGAAAGGCACTTGCACGAGCAGCGCTCGCATACGCGCAGTCCACGGACGGGGCATGTCCCGTGTGGCCTGCGTGGGTAAGACCCTAGCATGGATTTTATGGTCTGTCAGGGCGTCGCGCGGGGAACGTCGGCTGCCGGGGTCACGATCGGCATACGATTCCCGCCTGAGCTGCTCGGTTCACCCGGCTTGCGGCACCGCGTCGCAGCCGGGCACGAGGGGCGTCCGCTGCCAGCGCTCGGCGTTGTCCGCCCTCGATCGCGGGGAATACTCACCGTGAACGGTCGGGAGCCGGCGAAGCGCACTGGCCGAGCCGGGTGGCAGTGTAGGTAGAGCGTATCCGGCACGATCGCTGGACACCGGTCACTGGAGGTGACGAAGATGACTGCACAGACCGCTATGCCGGGCGGGTCGGCCCCGTCGCCGGCCTACGACGGGTTCCACATCGGTCCCACGTCTGCCCTCGGCTGGTGGGGCGTCTGCTTGACCGTGGCGATCTTCCCGCTGGCGGCAGTGCTGATGATGCATGTGATTCCTTGGCCCATCCTCGACACAGCCTTCGCACCCGCATTGCTGCTGGTCATGATGCTCGCGGCCGCGGGCACGAGCATCGCTGCCTTCGTTCGGAGAGACCATTCGCTGCTCACGGTCCTTGCGATGGCGATTTCCGCGCCTTTGGCCGCATTCGGCGTGTTCATGGGCTTCGTGGAGGTTCTCTTCCCACACTAGTGGCATGCGGGCGGCCGGCAGTGGGGCCGACGACCGCCACCATCACTCGACTTGGCGGCGTGGGTCACCGCCGATCGATTCCAGGACCGCGCACTCGTAGCTGCCACATGGCGGGTCCGGCCGACACGAGGATGGCGACCGTGGATCCTTCAGGGACCCGCTCGCCTGCCTTCGGCAGCTGGGCGGCCACGATGCCATTGCCGACGGTGTCGTTCGGGACTTCGAGCACGTCGACTTTGAACCGGGCATTCTCGAGGGCTGTGTGCGCCTCGTCCCACGTCATGCCGACAACGTCTGGGACGGCGACGTCCGAGGGCGGGGCCGCGTAGAGGTGGGGAAGCGCTGGAGGGTCATGCGTATGATTCCCGAGGCATGAAGAGGGGAAACTGGCGACGATCAATCGCCGGCGCGATGGCGCTGAGTGGGAGCCGACTATCGTGTATCGTTCGGGAAGCGGGGTCGCAACCGGTGTGCGGCGGGTTTGCGGGGAGGGGTGCGGGAATGGCGAAGCCGACGAAGTACGCGGACCTCATCTGCGCGATCATGTCCGTCGTTGTCGTGATCGGGATCCTCCTCGGCCTGTGGCTGAAGAGCCCCATCGTGTTGGTGCTGGCGCTCGCTCCTAGCGTCGTGTACGAGGTCTACCGTACCGAGGGTGAATCGACGCGCTGGGCCTCGTGGGCGATGCTGGGCGTGCTCGTTCTCGAGCTCATCCTCATCATCTTCCGGGTTAGCTTCGATGTGGCGGGATTCATGGGCACCTCGGAGCAGAGCGTCGCGGGTTACGACGTGCCGCTCGGGGACGTCAAGATCGTCGGACCGGCCCTCATGGCGGTGCTGTCGCTCATCCTCATCGTGCGGACGCGAGGACGCTACACCCGGTGGCTTGCCGCGAACATCCTCGTGGGAGTGATAGCGCTCGCCTACCTCATCAACCCGGACGTGGCCCGGGAACTCCTGCGCCAGGGAGCGCAGGAGGGTCTCGGCTCGATGTAGCCTGCCGAGGGAGGGGCTCGGCAGTGGTGCGTGGCGATCGGGAGGACGCCGAACTGCTTAGAGATGGAGCCTAGGCACGGACCCATCAGCATCGTCGCGCTCTTCAGGATCCACTGGCAGGCGCTCAAGCTCTGGGCGAAGCGGGTACCTTTCTACTCACACACGCGGCCACCCGCCGAGGAGACGTCGTTGTGATGTCGGATAGCGGACAACGCCCCCCGCGCCTGCCGAACGTGTGGCACGCGGCGGTCGCCGCGGTCCTGCGCGGCGTGCGTTGCGGCGAGCTGACGTTGGAGATGCCCGACGGACGGCTCCACCGCTTCGAGGGGGCGGACCCCGGCCCGACCGCGCACATCCGCGTGCACGACGCGTCCATCGCACGCCGTGTGCTCACCGGTGGCAGCATCGCGCTGGCCGAGGGCTACATGGACGGGCGGTGGGACACGCCCGACCTCGACGCCGTGTTGGACTTCGGGCTGGCGAATCTCTCGGCCGGCTGGGTCGCCGACGTTCCCCTCGTCATGCGGCCGGCTCACCGGTTGTGGCACGCGATGCGGGACAACGATCCACGCGGTGGCGCCAAGCGCAACGTCGCGTACCACTACGACCTCGGCAACGACTTCTACGAGCTTTGGCTGGACGACACGATGACCTATTCGTCGGCGTGCTTCGAGGACGAAGAGGACCCTGAGGACCCCTCCGAGCGGCTCGGGTGCGCGCAGCGCCACAAGTGGGACCGCATCCTCGAACTCCTGCAACCGAGCGCAGACGACCACATCCTCGAGATCGGGTGCGGTTGGGGCGGCTTCGCCATGCATCTTGCGAGAGAGGCTCGCTGCCGCGTCACCGGCATCACCCTGTCGGAGCGGCAGGCCGAGCTCGCGCGCGAGCGCGTCCGCGAGCAGGGTCTGGACGACCGCGTCGACATCCGGCTGGAGGACTACCGCGAGACTCCGGGGACGTTCAGCGGTATCGCGTCGATCGAGATGTTCGAGGCGGTGGGCGAGAAGTGGTGGCCGACGTTCTTCCGCCGGGTCAGGGAGATGCTCGAGCCGAAGGCGGCGGCGGCGCTCCAGGTGATCACGATCGCGGACGACAGGTTCGAAGCGTATAGACGCCGACCAGACTTCACACAGCGATACATCTTCCCGGGCGGCCAGCTCCCCAGCCCGCGACGCTTCCGGGAGGCGGCCGAGGGCGAAGGTCTTTCAATGCAGAAGCCCCGCTTCTTCGGCAAGGACTATGCGAGGACGCTCGCGGCTTGGTCGGCGCGATTCGAACAGGCCCTGCCGGAGGTCAAGCGGCTGGGGTTCGACGACCGGTTCGTAAGGATGTGGCGCTACTACCTGGCGTACTGCCGTACCGGATTCAGCCACGGGAACATCGACGTGATGCAAGTCAGACTCGAGCCGTGATGGCGGCGCCTTCCCAAGGATCAGCTGGTCGCCCAGACACCCTGGGGCCTTGCGGGGGCCTCACCGCTTCGTGCCAAGGCCGTGCCCGCCGAAGGCGTTCCGCATCGCGGTGAGCACCCGGCCTGCGTAGCTGGGAGCCTCCTCGCTGTCGATGCGGAACTGGAGCGCGGTTCGGATCGCCGGAACCGCTACGCCCGCTTCGCGAGCGGCGTCGACCGTCCACTCGCCCTCGCCGGTGCGGCCCACGCTGCCCGAGACGCCTTCGAGGTCGCTCCCGAGCTCGTCGTACGCCTCGCACAGCCAGCCCATCAGGCGCGACTGAACGACGCTTCCGTGCTGGTAGACGTCCGCCACCGCCGCGAGGTCGAGGTCGTAGGGCGCCTCGTGCATGAGGGCGAAGCCCTCGGCGATCGACTGCATCATGCCGTACTCGATGCCGTTGTGGACCATCTTCACGTAGTGGCCGGCACCCGTTCCCGGGAAGTGGGCGTATCCACCGGGCGCCGCCAGGTCCGCGAGCATGGGCTCGATCCGTTCGAAGTCGGAGCGCTCTCCACCCACCATGAAGCACGCGCCGTGGCGGGCACCCTCCGGGCCGCCGCTCGTGCCGCAGTCGATGAAGCGGATGCCGAGTCGCCCCAGTCGCTCGGCCCGCTCAGGCGCGTCGCCAAAGTGGCTGTTGCCGCCGTCGATGACCGTGTCGCCGGCCTCGAGCACGTCTGCGAGGCCTTGCGTGCGCGCGCCACCTTCGTCCTCATGGCCGAAGAGCATCTCGTCCACCGCCGGACCCGCGGGCACCATCACCCACACGATCCGCGGGGCAGGAAGCGCGGCGGCCAGGTCGACGAGCGCCGGTGCGGCGTGGAGCCCTTCGCTCTCCATGGCGGTCGCGACCGAGGTCGTCCGGTTGAAGCCGACCACCCGCCACCCGTGATCGAGCAGGTTCCGTGCGAGCGCACGTCCCATCTTGCCGAGCCCGACGACTCCGACCGCGCGCTCAGGTGCGGCGGCCCGCTCGGCGATGGAGCGTTTCGCACGGGTGGAGATGTCGGGACACCCGTGCTCGTACGCCTCCAAGGGCACGTCTCCCGACTGCCATGCGTGGAGGATCGGGTCGACGAAGCGCCAGCCCGCCTGGATCTCCGCGGAGGAGACGAAGAGCGTCTGGTCGCCTCGGAAGGCGTCGTAGAGCAGGCGAGCGTACTCCTCGACGTACTGGGCCTTCTCGGCCTTCTCGTAGAGGAAGAACGAGAGCGCGTGCTCCTCGACCTCTGAGGAGAAGCCGGGCCTCTTGCCGAAGAAGACGATCTTGATCGAGTCGCACGGTTCGAGAGAGAAGACGATCCTGTTCGCGACGTGCTGCCCAGGCTCGCACAGACAGGGGTGCGGGTGGCGGAAGTGGACGACGATCCGCTTGTCGGGCGCGCCGATGGCCTTGCCGGATTCCATCGTCACCGGCACGCCTGCCCAGCGCTCGCCGTGGAGCTCGGCCTCGAGCCGGTAGTAGGTCTCGCTCGCCGAATCGGGGGCAACGCCGGCCGCGTCGCGGTACCCCTCGTACTGGGCGCGGAAGGTTCGCCGAGCGACCTCGTCGGAGCTCATGGGTCGCAGCAGTGTCTCGAGGGCCGCTGCCCTCGCGGCACGGACGTCTTTCGCTTCCATCGACGCGGGCCGGTCCATCGTGACCAGCGCGAGCATCTCGAGCAGGTGGTTCTGGCCGACGTCGCGCAAGGCGCCCATCTTGTCGAAGGACGCCCCTCTCGTGCCGACGTCGACCTGTTCGAGCAGGGAGATCTCGATGCGCTCGATCGTGTGCCGGTCCCACTCCGCCTCGAAGAGATTGTTCGCGAAGCGGAACTGGGGGATTCCCTGCAGCATCTCCTTCGCGAGGTAGTGGTCTATGTAGTAGAGCTGCTCCTCTTCGTAGAGTTGCCGCAGGCGCTCTTCGAGGGACTTCGCGGACTCCTCGTCGACACCGAGGGGCTTCTCGATGAGCACGCGGGTCCAACCGGTGAGGTCGCTGCACGCCTCAGAGAGCCCCGCGTCGGCGAGGCCCTGGAGGATGTCCAGATAGCCGGACGGCGGGACGGCGAGGTAGAAGAGCTCGTTTGCACACACGCCCCACTCGGCTTCGATGTCGCCGAGGTACGCCGAAAGGCGCGTGTAGGAGTCCCGCTGCGTGAAGTCGCCATCGAAGTATCGGAAGAGCGCGAGGTAGTCGCTGACGGCCTCGGCCGGCTCGTAGGGTCGACGCTCGGCGAGCAGCTCGCCGACGTGCTCTCTGAGCCGCGCGTCGTCCCAGCCGCGGCGCCCGAAACCGACGATGCACGTGCGTTCGGGCAAGAGGTCGCGCGAGAAGAGGTGGTAGAGCGACGGCACGATCTTGCGTCGCATGAGGTCGCCTGTGGCGCCGAAGACGACGAGTATGGTCGGCGACATCGCGTCGATAGACATGGGACTCCCGATCGGTTTGGTCTGACTAGGCGACCCGGCGCGCCCGGCCTCGCACTCACAGCGGTTTCTTCCCATATGGACCACTCAGACCAGTCGGAGGTGGCGCGACGGACTCGGCGGCCACAGGCGTGACGGGCTCGCCCTCACCCGCGCATCGAACCCGAGGAGGCGGCCTGCCGCGTTCTGGGCGCAATGCGCCAAACGGACGGCGGCGAACCGCAAGCGAGACAACGGGAGGACGAGCATGGGAGCGACGAAGAAGTTCACGATCCTGCACTCCAACGACATGCACGGCGACTTCTTCGCCGAGATGGCCGAAGGGAAGACCGAGCTCGTGGGCGGTCTTGCGCTGCTGTCGGGATACGTGAACCGGGTCCGCGAAGAGGAAGAGCACGTGATCTACGTGATCGCGGGCGACATGCTGCAGGGCTCGCTCATCGACACTGAGTTCAAGGGCATCTCGACGATCGAGATCATGAACCACCTCTCGCCCGACGTGGTATCCCTCGGCAATCACGAACTCGACTACGGGCTGCCGCACCTCCTCTTCCTCGAGAAGATGGCGAAAACTTCCCGCTGGTCAATGCGAACCTGTTCGTTCGCAGGAACCAGCGTCGCCTGATGCAGCCGTACGTGATCTTGAAGAAGGCGGGCTTCGAGATTATCTTCACCGGCATCGTGACCGAGAAGGTGATGGATGCCCTCTCGCTGGACAGCCTTATCGGCAGCTTCGTCGACCTCGAAGATGCGAGCGACGCGGTCGGGCGCATCACGAACGCGTACAAGAAGAAGGACGTCGACCTCACGATCCTTCTCACGCACATCGGATTCGAGTCCGACGTCGCGCTCGCGCGGATGCTGGATCCCGAGTGGGGCGTCGACATGATCATCGGCGGCCACTCGCACACGCTGCTCGAACGGCCTGCCGAGGAGAACGGCGTGCTCGTGGTCCCAGGCAGGCGTCGGCACCGACCAGATCGGCAAGTTCGACATCGTCGTGGACGACGACACGAACGCGATCGTCGAGTGGTCGTGGCGGCTCGTGGGCATCGAGCCGGGTATCGCGGACCCGGACGAGCTTCTGCTCGAGGCGGTCAACTCCTACGGCGCCGCGCCATCGTGGACAAGAAGTATGGGGCGCAGCTCACGTGATTCGCGCGCAAGCTCACGCACCCGCTTCGCGAAGAGGAGACGACGCTGGGGAACGCGCTCGCCGACATCTTCGCCGAAGCCGCCGAGTGCGAGGTGATGTTCCTCGGATCGGGCTCGGTGCGCGTCGACGAGATGGACCCTACGGTCACACTCGCCGACATGTTGGCGTGCTTCCCCTACGACGACAAGCTCGTGCGCTACTACATCCCGGGTGATGTGCTCAGAGGCACGTTCGCGCACGTCATGCGCAACGAGAACCACGGCGGCGAGGGGGAGTGCTACCAGGTGAACAGCGGAGTCGCCGCTGTCTACGACACCACCGCCGACGAACTCGTGTCTCTTGCCGTCGGTGGCGAGCCCGTCGATGCGGGCCGCGAGTACAGCATCTGCCTGCAGGGATACCACGCGAATCAGTCGGAGGCGTACCTCGCGATCCCGACCGCGACTCTGGAGGCCTCAGGCAAGCAGAAGGTCGTGGCGACCTCGGCCCAGCAGGTGCGCGAGGAGGGACTGCGGGACAGCAAGAACCTCGAGTCCGTGATCGAGGGGCGGCTCGTCTACCGGTAGAGGCGCTGCCCGCATCGTCGGCATCCCGCATGCACGACATCGTCGCACGCGCGCGCACCGAGGCGAGCCGATCGCCCGACCGCTTCCGCATGATGCCATCGTTGCTGGTCAGGGGTTGCGTAAAGAGGCGCAAAGACCGTATACTACAGTTCTCTTGCAAGGGGGGCCTCTCGGGGCGGGGGCCGAGCTGGGCAGCGGGTGGACAATGCGTGAGTATTCTGGGTCCTGGTCGGCAATGCTGAGCACCAGCAGCTTGTCTCTCCGTGCATTCACCCAAACCCTGTGCGAGCGGATCTCGGCGTTCATGTGGTGGGGGCGATATGGCCGTGCGAGCAGCATCGTTCGATTCGCGATAGTCCCTCCTCAAGGCGATCAGCTAGCGCCCGTGAGCGGCGCCATTCATTCTGTCATCTTTGGCGTTGTCACTTACGCCCAGAAGGGGTGGTGCCGTTGAGCGCGTTATCGCTTCTGGGGTGGTGAAGTACGTACGTTTCTAGGGTGAAGAAGGGCTGCAAAGACATTGGAAGCAAGGGGGAAGACCATGAGATTCTGGAGATTCAGAAGGAAGACGATAGGCGCGGGGCTCGCCCTGATGCTGGCGTTGCTCCTTGTGGCAGCGCTGCCGGTCTCGGCCGCTGCGGTGGCCACGTGCCTGACGCGCAACAGCAGGGCCGACAACATGGGCGAGGTCAGCGGGGCCATCGTCGTATGGCATGCCGCATACGACCTTGTAGGGAGCACGACCGACAACGAGATCTTCTGGGCCGACCTGTCGGCGAACCCGGTCGTGCAGAATCAAGCGACGCACGATCCCGGAGGCGCCAACAACCAAGACCTCAATCCTTCGGTCTCTGGCACCCGCGCGGTCTGGATCCGGGGATCGAATCTAGGGACCGACGGGGAGGTCTGGTACGACCCGGACGTGACCGACAACGTGCTGGGAGGCCGTGCTCTCACGAGCAACACGGTCCGTGAGAAGAACCCGAAGATCTCAGGGGTCCGTGCAGTGTGGCAGAGGGCGACATCGATCTTCTACGACGCCGACGTCAGCGACGGCGGGGTCAACGATGCGGTGCTCGTCGCAACGGTTAGTGCCGAAAGCGCCGGCAACCCGTCTCTGTCCGGGGCGAATCTCGTCTACAATAGCGGCGGCGACATCTTCTGGATCAATCTGGCGGCTGGGGCGCCGTACACCGCTGTCAATGTGACTGCTAGCGCAGGCATCACCGACGAAAACCCGTGCGTCTCGGGCAATCGGGTCGTATGGCAGGGAGGAGTCACCGGCAACCCCGAGATCTTCTGGGCCGACCTGGTCCTGCCAATCGTGAAGAACAGGTTGACGACTTCTACGGCCGACGACACGAATCCGTCCGTTTCCGGTTCGCGCGTTGTCTGGGAGGCCAATACCGGCGGCGGCGGCACCAAGGAACTCTGGTACGCCAACATCGGTCGGGTCGCTCCGGTGCAGCTCACGACAGACACCTACAGGGACGAATTCCCCTCCATCTCCGGCAGGTACTACGCCTGGGAGAAGCTGTACGAGTTGCCCGGCGGGAGCACCCACGACACCGAGATCTGGTACGACTACGCGAAGGACGTCGACGTCGCTAACGACGCCTACTCCACGAACGAGGACACGCTGCTTTCGGTCGCCGCTCCTGGCGTGCTCGGCAACGACGACATCTACCCGTACACGATCTCGGCGTGGGGTACTGCCGCGAACGGTACGGTCGTAGGGAACATCAACGGCAGCTTCACGTATCTGCCCAACGCCAACTGGTCCGGTACCGACTCGTTCACGTACACGGTCACGGACGGCAACAACGCCCCGACGGTCGGTACGGTCTCGATCACCGTGAACGCCGTGAACGACGCGCCTGTGGCCGTGAACGACTCCTATTCCACCGATGAGGACACCGCGCTCTCCGTCGCGGCACCTGGCGTGCTCGGAAACGACAGCGACGCCGACGGTGACACCCTCACGGCCGCCCTGCTCGCAGGGCCCGCCAACGGCGTGCTCGTCTTGAGCGCCAACGGCTCGTTCACCTACACGCCAAACGCCAACTGGAACGGCTCCGACTCGTTCGACTACACGGTCTCTGACGGCAACGGCGGCACCGAC
>CAYWCB010000013.1:0-1721 GCA_964456615.1 uncultured Eubacteriales bacterium
GATGGGGACATCGCGTCCAGCGGAGCGAAGTCGCTCGGCCACGCCGTAGCCGTCAAGGCCGGGGAGCATCAGGTCGAGGAGGACGAGGTCCGGCTCGCACGTCGAGATCACCCTGAGGGCCTCGTTACCATCGGCCGCGCCACACGTCTCGAAGCCGGAGCGCTTCAGGGCGTACTCCACCGTGTTTCGGATGATCGGATCGTCCTCGACGACGAGGATCGTGGCCACTGGACCCCCTTGAGCAATCGCGGCGGTTACCTGCTCGCGGCACATGATGCCATCCGTCACAGGGTGGTGCACATAGATTTCATATTTCTTTTACGCGAGTCGCGAGGATGTAACAACGGTGCAACCATCGGCGTGGACGAGCCCCATAGCATGGTCGCCGGGACGGTGCTGCTGTCCCGTCGTAGTGACCCGGTGAAGGGGAGTGGAAGTGAAGCGCACCACAAGGCTCGTCGCACTGCTCGTACTCGCACTCGTGCTCGGCTCGCTGGGGCTCGCAGGCTGCGGGGGTGGCTCGGAGGACAACGGTTCGGCGACTGGCACCGAGACCGAGGGCACGGAACTGTCTGGTTCCCTCAACATCGAGGGGTCCGACACCATGGTGAATCTTTCGAATGCGTGGGCCGAGCAGTTCATGACCGAGAACCAGGGCGTGAACATCGCGGTGAAGGGTGGCGGCTCGGGCAACGGCATCGCCGCGCTCATCAACGGAACATGTGACTTCGCGAACGCCTCGCGCGAGATGAAGGACGAGGAGATCCAGCAGGCCAAGGACAACGGGGTCAACCCCGTCGAGACGCCCGTTGCGAGCGACGGGATCGCGGTCATCACGAACCCCGCGAACGGCGTGAGCGGCCTCACTTTGGATCAGCTCGGCAAGATCTACCGCGGCGAGATCACGAACTGGAAGGACGTCGGCGGCGCCGATGCAGAGATCGTGCTCCTGTCGCGCGACTCGTCCTCCGGTACGTACGAGTACTTCAAGGAGGAAGTCGTAGGCGAGGACAAGAACTACGCTGCCGCCGCCAAGCTCCTGCCCTCGACTCAGGCCATCGTGGAGGAGACGAAGGGCAACGAGAACGCGATCGGCTACGTGGGCGTGGGCTACGTCACGGATGACGTCAAGGTGCTCGAGATCGACGGCGTCGCAGCGTCGATCGAGACGGTGCTGGCTGGTGAATACCCCATCAGCCGCGATCTCTACGTCTATAGCAACGGCGATCCGACCGGAGCCGGCAAGGCGTTCCTTGATTGGGTCCTTGGCGACGAGGGACAGAAGATCGTCGAGGACGAGGGCTTCGTGCCGCTGGCGAAGTAGATGACGGACACGACCACGGAAGCGGTCGCGAGGCCGATCCCCCCTCCCTCGCGGCCGTCCAGCAAGGACGCGGTTCTCGGTCGCCGGACGCGCAGTCTGGCGGCCGAGGCCGTTGTCCGCTCGCTCATCTACGCGAGCGGCTGGCTCGCAATCGTGATCCTGGGCGCGATCATGGTGTTCCTCGGCATGAACTCGGTGCAAGCGATCCGTGTGAACGGGCTATGGGAGATGCTGAGCGGTGAGTCGTGGTACCCCACGGGGACGCCGCAGCTCTTCGGCTTCCTGCCGTCGATCGTCGGCTCTCTGTGGATCACGCTCGTCGCAGTAGGGGCCGCAGTACCCGCAGGGCTCGCCTCCGCCGTGTTCATATCCGAGTTCGCCGGCGGACGTGTGAAGG
>CAYWCB010000013.1:1731-21010 GCA_964456615.1 uncultured Eubacteriales bacterium
TCATAGAGTTCATGGCCGCGATCCCGTCTGTCGTGCTCGGCATGATCGGCATCTACCTGGGCGTGCCGTTCGTGAAGGATACGCTCGGTCTGAGCACGGGCCTTACGGCGTTCACGGCGGGGTTCTTCGTCGGCTTCATGGCGCTCCCGACGATCGTGTCCATCTCCGAGGACGCCCTGCACGCAGTGCCTGAAGCCCTCAGGCACGGGTCGCTCGCGCTCGGCAACAACCGCTGGCAGACGACGTACAAGGTCGTCATACCCGCCGCGTCTTCGGGCATCTTCGCGGCGGTGATGCTCGGCGTGGGACGCGCGATCGGGGAGACGATGGTCGTGCTCATGCTCGCCGGCAACTCGGGACTCATCACCGCGACGCCGTTCGAGTCCGTACGAAGCCTGCCCGGCACCATAGCGAACGAGATGGGCGAAGTCGTGCGGGGCGGCTTGCACTACTCGACCCTCTTCGCCATGGGGCTCGTGCTGTTCGTGATCACGTTTGTGATCAACTGGGCCGCCGACCTCGTGCTGGAGCGTCAACGGGCGAGGTGGCGCCGATGAGCACGCGGTCCAAGCGGGCACGCGCCGGGCAGACGGCAGCGGCCATCCTCACGGGAGGCGCCGCGCTGTTCGTGGTGGGCATCAGCGTCTTCTTCCTCGGCCTCATCTTCGCTCGCGGCATCGGAGCCATCTCCTGGGAGTTCCTCACCACACCGCCGAGGATGGGCATGCGGGAGGGTGGCATCTACCCGGTGATCGTCGGCACGCTGCTACTGACGGTCGGCACGGCCATCTGTGTGCTGCCGTTCGGCATCTCCGCCGGTATCTACCTCTCGGAGTTCGCACCCAAGGGACGCTCGACGCGGATCATCCGGCTCGCGATCGCGAACATGGCGGGCGTGCCTTCGATCGTCTACGGACTCTTCGGCCTCGCGGTCTTTGTCATGGCAGCGGGATTCGGTTCGTCGATCATCGCGGGGTCGCTCACCCTCGGGTGTCTGAGCCTGCCGGTGGTGATCACGGCTACCGAGGAAGCGCTCCAGCAGGTGCCGAGCGATCTCAGGCATGCGTCGCTCGCGGTCGGGGCGAGCCGCATTCGGACCATCGGCAAGGTCATCTTGCCCGCGGCCGCTCCCGGCATCGTGACCGGGTCTATCCTTGCGCTCTCGCGAGCGGCGGGGGAGACAGCGCCGATCATCTTCACGGCCGCGGCGTTCTCGCTGCCCCAGCTGCCCGACTCGCTGAGCTCGAGTGTCATGGCGCTCCCGTACCACATCTTCGTGCTCGCGACCCAGATCCCGCGCAGGCCTGACGACATCATCTGGGGCACTGCGTTCGTGCTCGTCTTCGGTATCGGCATCATCAACGTGAGCGCCGCCGCGTGGCGCTCGGCACGCAGGAAGAGGATTCGATGGTGAACGCGTATCCTGTAGCGGTCGAATCGGTCGTGGCGCGCAGGTCGACTGATGCGGGCGAGGGAACCGAGCGACCGACAGATCAGCCGCCCGTGGAGCTCCGTGTCGTCGACGTCGACGACAGTGCGCCTGTGAAAGAGCCACTCTCGGGCAGCTTCGATCTCAGGGACGTTTCGGTGGCGTACGGCCGGGAGGTCGCGCTCGCCGGGGTGAGCATGCACATCCCCTCCCGGGCTGTGACCGCGCTCATCGGGCCGTCCGGATGCGGGAAGTCGACGCTGCTGCGATGCCTCAACCGCATGAACGACGAGCTTGGCAGCGTTCGGGTCGGCGGTACCGTCACGCTGGACGGGATAGACATCTACGGCCGGGCGGTCGACCCGGTCGATCTCAGGCGTCGGGTCGGGCAGGTGTTCCAGAAGCCGAACCCGTTCCCCATGTCGATCTACGATAATGTCGCCTATGGGCCCCGCACCCACGGGGTGCGCAAGCGTGCCGATCTCGACGCGGTCGTTCGCGAGTCCCTCGAAAGAGCCGCGCTGTGGAGTGAGGTCAAGAACCTGCTCAAGAAGCACGCGTTCGAACTCTCCGGCGGGCAGCAGCAAAGACTCTGCATCGCACGAGCTCTTGCTACCTCCCCAGAGGTCCTCCTCATGGACGAGCCCGCCTCGGCACTCGACCCGATCTCGACGCAGCAGATCGAGGACACGATCGCCGAGCTCAAAGCAGCGGTCACGATCGTCATCGTCACGCACAACATGCAGCAGGCCGCGCGCATCTCGGACCGCACCGCGTTCATACTTCGAGAGGCGATGGACAGGCCTGCGGAACTGATCGAGATGGGCGACACAAAGAGGATGTTCACGAACCCGACCGACCGGCGAACCGAGTCCTACATCACGGGTCGCTTCGGCTAGGTGAGACCACCGCTTCACTCGGCATAAAGGCCGGGAAAAACCAGGACGCGCCATTGGGGGTGGCGCGTCCTGTAGTTCTGAGGGGCGTTCCCCGCCTTGAGGGGGGGAGAGGCGGGTCGCCCAGCTCTCGATACTGGTGGCAGCAACACATGTGCCAGCCGGTGCCGAATCCACCCTCCTCGACCGCTTCACCTGGGCCTTCTCTCGGCCGGACTCGCGGGCCCCTGGCCACCGCGCGACGATTCGTGACGATTCGTGACTTGCCCGCTCGGACAAGGTCGAGTATCAGTGGCACCGGCACTGAAGCGTCCACCTGAAACGTTCCTCCGAGGGAGACCGACCGATGTCGGAGCTGACCGTACGCACCGCCGAGCACGACGATGCCGAACGCATCGCGGAGATCTACAACCCCTACGTGCTCCATTCGACCATCACCTTCGACACCGAGCTTGTGACCGTCGACGACCGCGTGCGTTGGCTCGACGAGCACGACGAATCCCATCCAGTGCTCGTCGGCGTGATGGGCGGGGATGTGCTCGCCTGGGGCGCCCTCTCGCGGTGGGGCACTCGAAGCGCATACCGCCACACCGTCGAGGTCTCGGTGTACGTGGACAGAGAGGCCGTCGGGCGCGGCATCGGAGAGGCCCTGACGCGCGCGCTCATCGCCGAGGCGAGCCGCTGCGGTCATCACGTTCTCGTCTCGCAGATCGTCTCCGATAACCACGCGAGCCTGCGGCTCGCCGAACGCGTGGGGTTCGAGCGGGTCGGGGTACTGCGTGAGGTCGGACGCAAGTTCGACCGATGGCTTGACGTGGTTGTCTTCCAGCTCATGCTGGCCGGACCCCACGAGCAGCGGCACTGACTGCCGGAAGCGTCTACTCGACCGTCCCCATCCACGCGCCGTAGCCGTGGGCCGTGATCGCCGAATTGAGCTGATCGCACAGCTGCTGGCGCGCGTAGTGCCCGGGAGGGAGCAGGGCCACGATCTCCCGCACGGCCACGGGCATGTCGAGGGACTCGGCGCGAACGACCGCATCCAGCCTGCTGATAGCGGACGCTTCCTCGAACAGGTTGTCCACGAGGCGCTGGATGTCCGACGGCTCTCGCAGGCTGTGGTCCTCACGACGGTGGTGCGACCACTCGAATGCGCAATGGGAGCGGATGCGAGCAGGCCGCGCGATGGCGTCGATCTTCCGGGCCGTGAGAGGATACACCCGTCCCGATTCCTACGGGAAGCGGAAGGGTCTCGCGCGGATGCGGGGTAGGCGCCCCGCCCGACGAGAGGAATGAGGAACGTGGGCAACCGAGTACTCGTCGTCCTCTCGCGCATTGTCGCGCTGGTGTTCGGATTCGTGTGGGGCTTCTTCGTCGCTTTCAACGCGGTGTTCAGCGACGTCTTCGGCGCGAGGGAGATGCTCGGAGCCCTGCTGTACGTGCTCGGTGCCTATTTCGGCCTCGGTCTCGTCTTCGGAGTTGGGGAGCCCGGGACAGGGCCGAAGTGGACGTGGTGGCTGGCGCCCCCGGGCGTGCTGCTGAGCGCACTCATGAGCGCCGACGCGCCCGAACGTGTCGTGTACGTCTTCGGAGTCATGGCCAGCGTGGTGGTCGCCACGCTTGGCGGATCGTGGGCGGGATCGTTCGCGCGCATGCGGCTCGGGACGACGCGGGACCCCTCCGGCCCTCATCAGGGGTCGCCGTCCGATTGAAAGGCCCGCTGATGGCTCACCTGAAGTTCGACGTGGCGAAGCTCGAGCGGTTGAACGACCCGGGACGGTTCGAGTCGCTCGACCCCGACGTCATGTGGGCAGCCCTCGGCGGTCCCGAGCCGGCGGTCATCGTGGACGTCGGAGCCGGCACGGGGCTGTTCTCGGCCCGCTTCGCCGCGATGGCGCCCGGCTCGAGGGTCTACGCGGTGGACACGGAGGACGCCGTGCTCGCGTGGATGCGCGAGAACCGGCCGGAGGTCGCAGAAGGTCGGATCGTGCTCGTGAAGGGCGAGGAGACACGTATCCCGCTGCCTGACGACTTCGCGGGGCTCGTCACGATGATCAACCTCCATCACGAGCTCGCCGACGCGGATGCCACGTACGCGGAGGTCTTCCGCCTCACGAAGCCGGGCGGGCAGGTGCTCGCGGTGGACTGGAGACCGGGCGACTCGCCGAAAGGCCCTCCGCAGGGCGTGCGCGTCACCGCCGACGAACTCCGGTCCTTCCTCGAGCGCTCCGGTTTCGTGCGCGCTCAGTCGCACGGGGGTCTTCCGTGGGCGAGCCTCGTGACTGCCCAGCGGCAGGACTAGGCGAACGGCCGCCTGAGCAGTCACATAAGCGGTCTGTGGCGGGCTTCCGTTCGCTAGGCCTCGAGCCAGCCGCGAACGGCCTGCTCAACGCCCTTGCGGCCGGCGTCGACAACCGACGCGAAGCGCGCCTCGCGCTCCTCGAGCTCGGCGAGCGACCGGGGCACGCATGCCGCCGACGGCGCGAGGTCCTGTACCTTCGCGAGCAGTGCCACCCCCGAGAGGGCCGAGGCGTCGGCGGGAAGCGGCTCGGTGTATGCGAGGCCTCGGAGCGCCTTGTAGACGTCTGTGCCGAACTTGGCCCAGTGCGCAGTCGCGACGACCAGCACGGGGTTGGCTGACCGGAGCCGTTCGGCGATCTCCCACGCGACTGCGGTGTGCGGATCGAGCAGGTAGGCGTCCTCGTCCCAGACGCGCTTGATGGTCGCGAACGAGTCGTCGTTGGAGCAGAAGTCCGCGGCGTAGAGAGAGCGCATCTGCGCGAACGTGTCGCGGTCGACCTGGAAGCGCCCGGTCTCGCGCAGGTCGCGCATCCATCCGCGCACGCTCGTGGCAGAGCCGCAGAGCGCATAGAGCTGCCGCTCGAGGTTGCTCGAGACGAGGATGTCCATTGAGGGCGACGGCGTCTTCACGAAGTCGCGCCCGGCGATGTCGTAGACGCCCGTGTTGATGAAGTCGGTGAGCACGTTGTTCTCGTTGCTCGCGCAGAACAGGTGCTCGATGGGCACGCCGATTCGTCGTGCGTAGTATGCGCCGAGGATGTTGCCGAAGTTGCCGGTGGGAACGCACACGTCCATGGGCCGGCCCGCGATGACCCCGCCCGACGCGACCATGTCCGCGTACGCGCTGGCGTAGTACACGACCTGCGGGAGCAAGCGCCCCCAGTTGATCGAGTTCGCGCTCGACAGGCGCAGGCCGTGTCTGGAGTGGAGTTCTTCGGCGAATGACTCGTCGCTGAAGGCGGCCTTCACGGAGTTCTGGCAATCGTCGAAGTTGCCGCGCACGCCGAAGACGCCGACGTTCTCCCCACGCTGCGTGACCATCTGGAGGCGCTGAATGTCGGAGACCCCGCCCGCGGGATAGAACACGACGATGGACGTGTGCGCCCTGTCGGCGAAGCCCTCGAGAGCCGCCTTGCCGGTGTCTCCGCTCGTCGCGACGAGGATGAGGTAGTCGTCCAGCTCGAGCCCGCCCTCGCGACGCGTGTGGACCGCCTCGGAGAAGAACCGCGGCATGCACTGCAGGGCCATGTCCTTGAAGGCGTGTGTCGGTCCGTGCCAGAGTTCGAGGACGTGCATGTCGGCCGTGACCTCGACGACCGGGGCGACACGCGAGTCGTCCCACTGCGCGCCGTACGCATCCTGCATCAGCGCATCGATGCGCTGCCTCGGCACGTCGACACCGAAGCGTTCGAAGACGGTGGCGGCTCGCTGCCAGTAGGGCAGTCGGGAGAAGCCGAGAACCTCGTCGGGATCGAACTCCGGGAACGTCTCCGGCACGTACAGGCCCCCGCCGGGCGCGATGCCTTGGACGATGACGTCCGTGAATGAAGGACGCGACCGATCGCCGCCGCGCGTGTCTTCGTACGTGCCCCGCTCCATGCGGGAATCGTAGCAGAGGGGCTCCGGGGGCCTGACGGGGCGGGGATGCTCGAGGGGGAGCTGCACGCGCCGACGGCAAGGGCAGGACTCGCTGTGCACGCGCCGCGCTCGGGTCATGACTGCTACGCTGTGGGCGACGGGTGGCAGAGGAGGGAGAAGGCGTGAAGTACGTGGTCGTCATCCTCGACGGCGCGTCAGGCTGGCCGCTTGACGAGCTCGGCTGTCGAACGACCCTCGAGGTCGCGCCGACGCCCAACCTCGACGCAATGGCACGCGAGGGGCAGCTCGGGCTCGCTCAGACGGTGCCGTTCGGCAGCGAGCCCTCATCCTCGGCGGCCTGCACCTCGATCCTTGGCTACGATCCGGTGGCCGACCACGCCGGCCGCGGAGCGATCGAGGCAGCCAGCATGGGTATCGAGCTCGCGGAGGGCGACGTCGCGCTTCGCTGCAACCTCGTCACGCTGAGCGACGGCCGGATGGCGAGCTACTCGTCCGGGCACATCGCCACCGAGGATTCGCACGCGATCGCGGCGGAGCTCTCAGCAGCGCTCGACGATGACACGTTCCGCATCCATCCGGGCGTGGCGTACCGCCACATCCTTGTGGTGCACGGCGGCCACAGGGAACTGATGGACGTGGAGTACACGCCGCCGCACGACATCCCGGAGCAGCCGGTCGCCGGCTACCTGCCGCGTGGCGAAGGTGCTCACCTGCTGCTCGAATACATGGAGCGTGCCCGACCGGTGCTCGCGAGCAGCCGGGTGAACGCAAGGCGTGTCGTCGACGGGAAGCTCCAGGCCACGGATGTGTGGCTGTTCTGGCCGGGCGTGACACCGGCTGGGATGATCCCATTCGCCGAGCGCAGGGGCGTCTCGGCGGCGCTCACGAGCGGCGTCGATCTGATGAACGGGCTTGCGGTCCTTTTCGGCATCGAACGACTGCGCATCGCCGGCGTCACCGACGGACCCGACAACGACTACGTCTTGCAGGCAGAGGGCGCCCTTGCCGCGCTCGCGGACCACGATCTCGTGATCGTGCACGTCGAATCGCCCGACGAGGCGGGGCACGCGGGCAACGTCGCGGCGAAGGTGGCGGCCATCGAGGCCATCGACCGCGACATTCTCTCGCGTATCCTCGCGCACCAGGGCGACACACGAGTGCTTGCGATGCCGGACCACCCGACTCCGATCACGCTCAAGACGCACGTGGGCGAGCCGGTACCGTTCGTTCTGTGGGGGCCGGGCATCGAGCCGAACGGCGGGTCGGCCTTCTCGGAGGTCGACGCAGGACGGACCGGACTCGTGCTCGATCCGGGCCGGGCGGTCATGGACGCGCTGCTCGGCTAGTATGCGGGCCTAACCAGGCCCGGCTGTTCGGCTGCACGAACCACGCGAGCGTGTCGGTTCTGCCAGCCGGCGCCTAGAGGATCTGCAGGTACGACTCGCGCTCCCAGGCGGTGACGCGCGTTCGGTAGTCGTGCCACTCCATGCGCTTGTTCCGGATGAACCACTCGAAGACCTGGTCGCCGAGGGCGTCTCGCATGAGCTCGCTCCGCTCCATCTCATTGATGGCCTCGTTGAGGCTCTCCGGCAGCGACACGATCCCGTGCCGGTTACGCTCATCGTCCGACATCTCGTAGATGTTGTCTGTGACGTCGCTCGGGAGCGTGAGTCCGCGCTCGATGCCGTCGAGGCCCGCGGCGAGCATCACCGCGAAGGCGAGATACGGGTTGCACGCGGGATCGGGAGAGCGAAGCTCGACACGCGTCGCCTTCTCCTTGCCCGGCTTGTACATGGGGACACGCACCAGAGCGCTTCGATTCCGGTGCGCCCAACAGATGTAGACGGGCGCCTCGAAGCCGGAGACGAGGCGCTTGTATGAGTTCACCCACTGGTTGGTCACCGCACAGAACTCGCGTGCGTGTTCGAGCAGCCCCGCCACGTAGGACTTCGCCGTGGCGGAGAGGTGGTGCTCATCATCGGCGTCGTAGAACGCGTTCGTGTCGCCCTTGAAGAGCGACTGGTGTACGTGCATGCCGCTGCCGGCCTCGCCGTACAGGGGCTTGGGCATGAAGGTCGCGTAGACGCCGTTGAGCTGCGCGACCTCCTTGACCACGAGCCTGTAGGTCATGACGTTGTCGGCCATCCTGAGTCCCTCGTCGTAGCGCAGATCGATCTCATGCTGACTCGGGCCGACCTCGTGGTGGCTGTACTCGACCTGAATGCCGAAGTTGTTGAGCGTGCGCACCGTCTCCTTGCGCAGGTCGACCGCCAGATCGCGCGTCGTCATGTCGAAGTACGTGCCGCGATCGAGCAGTTCCGGCTCGACATCGTCGGTGAAGTAGTAGTACTCGAGTTCCGGGCCGATGTAGAAGGTGTATCCGAGCTTCGCGGCACGCTCGAGCATGCGCTTGAGGACGTAGCGCGGGTCGCCGGGGTAGGGCTCTCCGTCCGGCTTCACGACGTCGCAGAACATCGTCGCGACGAGCATGCCCTGGTCGCGCCACGGGAGAATCTGAAGCGTGCCGGCATCCGGGACCGCGATCATGTCCGATTCCTGGATGCGGGCGAATCCCTGGATCGACGAGCCGTCGAATCCCATGCCCTCGTTGATCGCGGTCTCGAGCTCGTCGGCGGTGATGACGAACGTCTTGAGGAACCCGAGAACGTCGGTGAACCACAGGTGGATGAACTCCACCTCGTTCTTCCGAATCGTCTCTATGGCCTGGGCTCGCGGATCTTCAGACATCAGACACCCGCTTTCGGCTATTAGGGCGGTGTTTCGAGAGTGTGTCTGTCACCTTTCGTTCACTCGCCTACAATAGCCGAAACCGAGCCCGCCGCGGTGAGCGGGCGACATGGAAAGCAAGGGGGTTCTGAGAGACATGGGCACGCTGCAACGACCGAACGCCAACGAGGCAACGAGGACGTCCAATCGCTCGAGAGATGTGGTGCCTGCCTCAGGCATCTGTACGCGGTGTCTCGACACCTGCCGGGGCAACTGTGAGATCTTCAAGTCCTCGTTCCGTGGTCGCGAGGTCATCTATCCGGGGCCGTTCGGTGAGGTGATCGCGGGTGGCGACAAGGACTACCCGATCGACTACTCGCACCTGAACATCACGGGCTATGCGCTGGGAGCGACAGGGCTGCCTGAAGGTGTCGAGGGCGGTCCGGACAACACGCTCTTCCCGATGGTCGACACCGAGACCGAGTTCGGATACGAGAACAAGGTCAAGATGCGGGTGCCGGTCTTCACCGGCGCTCTCGGATCGACCGAGATCGCTCGCAAGAACTGGGAGCACTTCGCCGTCGGCGCGGCCATCTCGGGCGTCTCGCTCGTCTGTGGCGAGAACGTCTGCGGTATCGACCCCGCGCTCGAGCGCGACTCCAACGGCAAGGTCGTGAATGCGCCGGACATGAAGCGGCGCGTCGAGGAGTACCGGCGCTACCACGAGGGATACGGCGACATCCTCGTCCAGATGAACGTCGAGGACACGCGCCTCGGGGTCGCCGAGTACTGCATCGAGAAGCTCGGCGTCGAGACGATGGAGCTCAAGTGGGGCCAGGGCGCCAAGTGCATCGGCGGCGAGATCAAGGTCGACTCGCTCGAGCGGGCGCTCGAGCTCCAGAAGCGCGGCTACCTCGTGACGCCCGACCCGTCGGACCCCGCGATCCAGGCCGCCTTCAAGACCACCGCGATCAAGCAATTCGAGCGCCACTCGCGTCTCGGCTTCGTCGACGAGGACGGCTTCCATGCCGAGGTCCAGCGGCTCCGCGACCTGGGCGCGAAGCGCGTCACGCTCAAGACCGGCGCCTACCCGATGCGCGAGCTTGCCATGGCCATCAAGTGGTCGTCCAACGCCAAGATCGACCTGCTGACGATCGACGGCGCCCCCGGCGGCACGGGCATGAGCCCGTGGCGCATGATGGAGGAGTGGGGCGTTCCCACCTTCTACCTGCAGTGCATGACGAACGAGCTTGTCGAGCGGCTGCGCGCGAAGGGCGCCTACGTCCCCGATATCGCGATCGCGGGCGGCTTCTCCTCTGAAGACCACATCTTCAAGGTCATCGCACTCGGTGCTCCGCACACCAAGGCCGTCTGCATGGGCCGCGCGCTCATGATCCCGGGCTTCGTCGGCAAGAACATCGAGCGGTGGATGTCGGAGAGCGACTTGCCAAGAACCGTGTCGGAATTCGGCACGACGAAGGAAGAGATCTTCGTCACCTACGAGACGCTCAAGGCCAAGTACGGCGCCGAGATCGAGAAGTTCCCGATGGGTGCTATCGGCGTCTACACGTTCGCGGACAGGCTGAGGGTCGGGTTGCAGCAGTTCATGAGCGGTACGCGCAAGATGCGCCTCGATGCCATAGGTCGCGAGGACCTGATGTCCCTCACCCCCGAGGCCGCGCAGGTCTCCGGCATCCCGTACGTGATGGATGTTTACCGCGAAGAGGCGATGGCGATCATCGACGCGTAGAGAGCGATCGCGGCGGCGCTGCCGGTACTTCCGGCTCGGAGCCGCGTGAGTCTTGCCGAAGGGGCGCCTCATACGAGGCCCCCTTCCTGCGTGCGTGAGTCCTGGACGGCCGCTGAGGCGGGGTCGGCGCGCAGGAGGCGCGACCCTATGGGCAGGTGTGCGCCGTGAGGCGCGCCAACGCCGGGAACACGAAACGGGGCCCGTTCAGGCCCCGTTTCGTGGAGGAGGAAGATGACTCTGGCTACAGCGTCAGCTCATCAGGGTCAGCAGCTGGCGGTACTCGTCGGGAGTGAGCTCTCCGCTCGAGAGGCGATCGCGTAGCGAGCGAAGCGCGCGCTCAGCCGTGCACGGCACGAACCGGCTGCGACGGAACTCGGCCCTGAACGCGAACCAGCTGAGGATGGCTACCACCGCTACGAGAAGGATGGGCAGTGATGTCATCGGTGTCCCCTTCGCATCCGATCCGACTGTGCGTCGAGTGTCCCTGTCACGCTGCGACCCTGATGACAGTATGCAGAGCTGGTGAGGACGAGTCGTGAACCCGATGTGGTGAGTCCGTGGAGAAACGGCTGACAGCATATGGCAGCAGTTCGCGTGAACCGAGGGGTTACGGGGCATCCCGGAAGCCCCGGGACGAAGCGCTGCGCCCGGCTCGTGCCGAGTGATGGCGGGCGCGGCAGGAGGGCGTAGACTGCCATGG
This sequence comes from uncultured Eubacteriales bacterium, assembly GCA_964456615.1. GTDB lineage: Bacteria > Actinomycetota > Coriobacteriia > Anaerosomatales > CAVRZR01 > CAVRZR01. The sequence goes on from CAYWCB010000013.1 coordinate 13,131, forward strand.
CCGAATACGACTACCCAAGACCGGCCCTCACGACGGACATCGTGGTAGTCGCCGGACCTCCAGAGGCGCGATGCGTCCTGCTCGTTCGCAGGGGCGACGAGCCGTTTGGCGGCTCCTGGGCATTCCCCGGCGGGTTCGTCGACGAGGGCGAGCTGCTCGAGAGCGCAGCGCGGCGTGAGCTCGAAGAGGAGACCGGCGTGGAGGTGGACACGGCGCTGTCCCAGGTCGGTGCATTCGGAGATCCCGGCAGGGACCCGCGGGGATGGACGGTCAGCGTCGTGTATAGCGTCGTCCTCGGAGGTGAGCCGCCGGTCGTGGCAGGCGGGGACGATGCCCATGAGGCGGCGTGGCATCCCCTCGACTCGCCGCCGCCGCTCGCGTTCGACCACGCGCTCATCTTGCGCGCGGCGAGGGAGCGACTCGGAGTCTAAGAGCGCGCTCGACCGGGCAGAACGCGGCGGCGGCCCGGCTCCGCACGCCCGCTCGACTTCCTTGCGCGTGTCTGCGCGATACCGGGCGGAGTGCGACAATGGCGGGCGGTATGCAGGTCCGGACGCGCGGTTCGAGATGTCGTCCGGGTCCCATATGGCCGGGTCCCGATTCGGTGCCGGCTACGGAAGGTGAGTGTGATGGCGAAGTCCTGGGAGGAGATCAACAGCCGTATCGCGGCCGGCGAGGCGGTCGTCTTCACCGCCGAGGAGTTCTGCGAGCTCACCGCTGAGGAGGGTCTGGCCAAGGCGGCCAAGCGTGTTGACGTCGTGACGACCGGCACGTTCGGGCCCATGTGCTCGAGCGGCGCCTTCTTCAACTTCGGGCACTCGGACCCTCCCATCAAGATGGGCACGATCACGCTGAATGACGTACCGGCAAGCGGCGGGCTTGCTGCGGTCGACACCTACCTCGGAGTGACGGAACCCTCGCTGACCCGTGGCATCGAGTACGGGGGCGCGCACGTCATCGAGGACCTGTTGCGAGGCAAGGCGGTGCGCCTGAGGGCGACAGGCCCCGGGACGGACTGCTATCCGAGGACCGAGATAGACACCTGGGTCACGCTCGACGACCTGAACCAGGCCTACCTCTACAACCCGCGAAACGCCTACCAGAACTACGCGGTGGCCGTGAACTCGAGCGACCGGCTGATGTACACGTACCTCGGTACGCTCCTGCCGAGGTTCGGGAACGCCACCTACTGCTCGGCGGGCGCCCTCTCTCCGCTTCTCAACGACCCCACGTATCGGACGATAGGAGTCGGCACCAGGGCCTTCGTGGCGGGCGCCGTCGGCTACGTCGCGTGGCAGGGCACGCAGCACAACCCGAATCAGGCACGCGATGAACGCGGCGTGCCCGTGGCGCCGAGCGGCACGATCGCGGTGATCGCCGATCTGAAGAAGGCATCGCCCGAGTACTTCTCGGCGGCCACGTTCACAAAGTACGGGGTGTCGAGCTTCGTCGGCATCGGCATCGCCATACCGGTGCTCGACGAGGAGTTGGCCCGGACCCTCGCGCTCGCCGACGAGGACCTCGAGGCGACCATCTTCGACTACGGTGTGCAGAGACGAAGTCGTCCCGCGCTCGGGCGGGTCACGTACGCGCAGCTAAGGACCGGCGAGATCGAGGTCGAGGGCAGGAAGGTCCCGGCGGGACCGATCTCCTCGCTGAGCGTCGCCCGGCGCATCGCACTCGAACTGAAGCGCTGGGTCGCCGAGGAGGGCTTCACGCTCGCGCCGCCCCTCGAGCAGCTTCCGCAACCGGGAACCCAGGGCTTCAAGCCCCTGGAGATCCAGGTGGGGGAGGCGATCTAGATGGCGCGCAAGCGACTGGACCTGACCTTCCCGCCGAAGGTGGCCACGAAGGCCATCACGTACCACCTCGTGAAGGACTTCGACCTGACGCCGAACATCCTCCGCGCCCAGATCCAACCGGGCCAGGAGGGGCGCATGCTCGTCGAGGTGACCGGGCGCAAGGAGAACCTCCAGTCGGGGATCGGCTTCCTCGAGAACGAAGGCGTCGCGGTGCGCGAGGCGGCGTCGGATATCGCGCTTGACGAAGAGAGGTGCGTGGTGTGCGGGCTGTGCACGGCGGTGTGCAAGCCTGGTGCGCTCGTGCTGGATCCGGCGGCCGAGCTGGTGTTCGACAAGGACAAGTGCGTCTACTGCGAGGCATGCGTGATCGCGTGTCCACGCAGGGCGATATCGCTGCGGTTCTGAGATCGGGCTGGTGCGCAGGCCGCACTGCCCGAGCGTCACGATAGGGCGACCAGGTGATCGAGTACGGCTTCGTGAGAGCGATCTTCGTGGGTGGCGTCGTCGCCATCGTGCTGCAGTGCGCCGTCTACCCGGTACGCCGGGTCTTCGGTATCGCGGCTGCCGCGCGGATGTTGCGCCTGTCGCTCTACGGCTTCCTCGGTCTTGTAGTCGCGTGTCTGGTGTGGGGCACTTCCAAGGGAGAGCTGTCGCAGGGCCTGGAGCAAGGCGGGCTGAGGACGCTTGCGGATATCGGACTGTTCATGGGGCTCGCGATGTTCGTCGCCTCCTTCATGGCCTCGCGGTATCTGGCCGACGAGCTCGAACGGCGTAGCACCAACGAGACTGCCGCCGCGGACGGATGCGCTCCCGGCGAGCTGGAGAGCGAGAGCTGACGATGCCGGGCATCATGGATCGCATCGGTAGAGAGCTGCTCGTGTGCGACGGAGCGATGGGCACCATGCTCCAGCGCGCGGGCACGCCATCGGGCGTGTGTCCCGAGCAGCTCAATGTGCTCGAGCCCGAGACGGTCGGTGAGGTCCACCGGCTCTACGCGCTCGCCGGCTCCGAGTGCGCGATCACGAACACGCTCGGGGGCACGCGCGTCAAGCTTGCCGAATGGGGCCTCGAGAACGAGGTAGAGTCGCTCAACCGGGCCGCTGTTCGGGCCGCCCGGGATGTGGGGGCTGTCCACATCCTCGGCGACGTGGGTCCCACCGGCCTGGTGCTCGAACCGCTGGGCCCGGCAACGTTCGACGAGGTGTTCGAGCTCTTCGCCGAGCAGGTGCGGGCCCTTGCGGCCGAGTCTCCCGATGCCGTCGTGCTCGAGACCTTCACCGATATCGCCGAAGCGCGCTGCGCCCTCCTCGCGGCGAAGTCGGTGACCGACCTGCCGGTGTTCGCGAGCGTGACGTTCGGCGCGCAAGGCCGCATGGACCTCTCGGGCACCGACCCGGAGACCGCAGCGGTGATCCTCGAGGCTGCGGGGGCAGATGTGATCGGCATCAACTGCGGCCTCGGCCCGGAGCAGATGATCCCTCTCGTCGCGAAGATGGCCGAGGCGACCGAGCTGCCCATAATGGTCCAGCCGAACGCAGGCATGCCGCGGCTGGAGGACGGCGTGACCGTGTTCCCGGGGACGCCCGACGAGATGGGCGCGGCAGCAGCGCGCTTCGTCGAGCTCGGCGCGTCCGTCGTCGGATCGTGCTGCGGTTCGACGCCGACGTTTACGGGCGCGATCGTCGATCACATCGCAGGCAAGAGAGTGGGCGAGCGCCCGAAGCCGGCTCCGGGGGTCGTGCTCGCAGGTCCCCGCAGAACGGTGCTGCTGGGACCGGACGCGCCGCTCGCCGTCGTGGGAGAACGCATCAACCCCACGGGGAAGCAGGCGCTTGCGGACTCGCTTCGGCAGGGCTCGATGTCGCTCGTGCGAGCGCTGGCAGCCGAGCAGACCGAGGCCGGAGCCGACGTGCTGGACGTGAACGTCGGGGCCGCCGGCATCGATGAGGCGGCCGCGCTTCGCGATGCGGTGCTCGCGCTGGTGAGCGTGTCCGATGCGCCGCTCGTGATCGACACGACGGATGCAGCCGCACTCGAGGCCGCGCTGCGGGCGTACCCGGGGCGCGCGCTCGTCAACAGCGTGAACGGCGATCCGGAATCCATGCAGGCGGTGCTCCCGCTCGCGGCTCGCTACGGGGCGGTGGTCGTCGTGCTCGCGCTGGACGACGCGGGAATCCCGTCGACGGTCGACGGTCGCTTCGCCGTCGTCAAGCGCGTGCGGGCGGCGGCCAGGGACGCCGGTCTGAGCGACTCGGACCTCGTTGTCGACACCCTCGTGATGACGGCCGCCACGGACAAGGACGCGCCTCGGATCACCCTGGGGGCGCTGAAGGCCGCGCGGGAAGCGGGGCTGGCAACGCTCCTCGGGGTGAGCAACGTGAGCCACGGTCTGCCCGACAGGGCTCTGCTCAATGCGGCGTTCGTGACCGCGGCGGCCGCATCGGGACTCGATGCGGCGATCGCAAACCCGAACGACCACGTGGTGATGGAGGCGGTGCGCCTGGCCAATCAGGCTCGCAAGGCGCATACGGATCTCGACGCCCACGGCGACGCATGGAAGGCGTGGGAGGCCGCATACGAGACGGCGCTGCGCACCGCCGCGTCGGGAGCGCTGTCGGGGGGCCCTGCGGCAGCCGGGGGGACGCAACCGGCCGGCGCGGGCGAGGAGGTTGGCGGTCGTGAGGCAGCAGGCGACCCGCGAGCCGGTCTCGAGGCTGCCCTGCTCCGCGGGGACGCGGACGCAGCCCCCGGCCTCGTCGAGGAGGTTGTGGCGGCGGGGACCGAGCCCGGCGCGGTCATAGCCGAGGTCCTCACGCCCGCCATCCAACGACTGGGGGACGGCCGGGGTGAGGCCTTCCTCCCGCAACTGATGGTGGCCGCCGAGGCTATGAAGGCCGCCGTGGCGAGGGTCAAGGCCTACCTGCCCGAGGGTGCGGCGACGCATCGCGGCACGGTCGTGTTCGCGACCGTCAAGGGAGACATCCACTCCATCGGCAAGGACATATGCGTGTCGCTTCTCGAAAGCCAGGGATTCGACGTCGCAGACCTGGGCGTGGACGTTGCTGCCGATGCCGTCGTGGAGGCGGCGGCCGACGCCGAGGTCGTGTGCCTCTCGGCGCTCATGACGACGTCCCTTCGCGAGATGAGCGTGGCGGTCGCGGCGGTCCTGCATAGCCTGCCCGGGACAGCCGTGCTCGTGGGCGGCGCGGTGGTCACCGCCGACTGGGCGTCATCAGTGGGCGCCGGGTATGCGGCCGACGCGCCGGGATGCGTGCGGGAGGTCGAGGCAGCGACACGATCGAAGAGCGCGACACGCGGAGGTTCGTCATGATCATCACTCGCCCCAGGGACTGGGACCGCATCAGAGGGAACCTCGCCGAGATAGGAGCGAGGAAGGTCTTCATCGTCGGCTGCGGACAATGCGCCACGGTCGCCCACACGGGCGGCGAACCGGAGGTCCTAGAGACGAAGGCGGCGCTCGAGCAGGCCGGCTACGAGGTCACCGGTTGGGCGGTCGGCGAGGTCACGTGCCACTTGGGTGCGACGAAGCTCGAGGCCCGTCGGCACCATGGCGACATCGAAGGAGCCGACGCAGTGCTCGTGCTCTCCTGTGGCGCGGGAGTGCAGACGGTGGCCGACTCGGTGGACAGGCCGGTGTTCCCCGGTCTCGACTCGATGTTCCTCGGGAACGTGATCCGGCACGGTGTGTACGAGGAGCGCTGCCAGATGTGCGGCGATTGTGTGCTCGACCTGACAGCGGGCATCTGCGCGGTGACCACCTGCCCGAAGGGCCTCCTCAACGGTCCGTGCGGCGGCATGTGGGACGGCATGTGCGAGGTACTGACCGACCGGGAGTGCACCCACGTCACGATACAGAGGCGTCTGGCCGAACAGGGGCGGCGAGGACCGAAGACCTCGATCCCGCCGAAGGACTACAGCGCGAAGCACAAGCCCGGCAGTATCAACATCCGAGCCGGCCACGACGGAGCCCGCCGGTGAGTCGCCTGTCGGAGGCGTTGGAGCGCGGCGAGTTCGTCGTCACGGGTGAGGTCGCGCCGCCGCTCGGCACCGACCTCGAGCAGATGCTCACCTCGGCGCGCGAGGTCGCCCCGCACTGCCACGCCATCAACGTCACCGACAACCAGGGGGCTGCGCTGCACCTGTCGAGCCTCGGCGGCGCCTGCGCGCTGCTCGACGCGGGCATCGAGCCCATCTGGCAGCAGACCTGCCGCGACCGGAACCGGCTTGCGCTCCAGTCCGACCTGCTCGCGGCGTGGTCGCTCGGGATAGAGAACGTGCTCGTCTTGACCGGCGACGATCCGCGCGGGGGCGATCATCCGCAAGCCAAGGGCGTGTTCGATCTCGACTCCACCCAACTGCTTGGGATCGCGGCAGGAATGAACGAGGGCCGAGACATGCTCGGGCGGGAACTCGGTGGGGGGACGGGCTTCTTCATCGGCGCGGCGGCTTTTCCCGAGGCAGAGCCCTGGGACATCCAGTTGGGCCGAGCCGAGCGCAAGGTCGCGGCGGGAGCGCGGTTCTTCCAGACGCAGGCCGTCATGGATGTGGAGAAGTTCGCGCGGGCGGTGGAAGCGCTCAGGCCGTCAGGGGTGAAGATCATCGCCGGCGTGCTGCTGCTCAAGAGCGCTCGGGTCATCGCATTCATCAACGAGCGACTGGCCGGGCTCATGGTGCCCGACGGCGTCGCCCGGCGGATCGAAGGCGCCGCCGACCCGATGCGCGAGTCGATCGAATTGGCGACAGAACAGGTGCGCGCGTTGCGGGGGATAGCCGATGGCGTGCACATCATGCCGCTCGGAGCGGACTGGGCGCTGCGGGAGATCGTGGAGCAGGCGGGACTCGCGTAGAGTGCTTTGGCTTCGGCCCGGGCGGAGCGCACGTCTGGTCGGGTGAGGGTTCGCGGGCACCCGCGTGCCGCGTGCTAGAATCTCCGGGCATTCGACCCGGTAGCGACGACTTCGTGGGAGGCGCTCTGATGCACATTGCGGTACTGGGCGGCGGCCCCGGTGGCTACTCGGCGGCGTTCGAGGCGGCCCGCCTCGGTGCGGAAGTGACGCTCGTGGAACGCGGGCGGCTCGGCGGGACCTGCCTGAACTGGGGCTGCATCCCCACGAAGACGATCCTGCGCTCGGCACGTGTCGTCGTCGACACGACGCACGGGCAGGACCTCGGCCTGGACGCCACTCCGGCGGTCGTCGACATCCATCGGCTGCGCGCTCGCAAGGAAGGCGTCGTCGACGAGCTCGTGGGGCAGGTGGAGGGGCAGGCCAGGCGGCTCAAGGTCGACGTCGTGCACGGCGAAGGCCGTCTCGTGGCGCCGAAGCGCATCGAGGTCGCGCTCGCCGAGAGCGGAGTCACGATTATCGAGGCGGACGCGGTCGTTCTCGCGACCGGCTCGGAGGTCTTCAAGCTCCCCAACGTCGACCACGATCTCGAGGGGGTGTGGACGAGCGACGACGCGGTCGCGCTGCGAGAGATACCCGGCGAGATCCTCATCATCGGCGGCGGGGTCATCGGACTCGAGTTCGCATGCGCCTACGCCGCATTCGGGAGCACGGTCACGGTCGTCGAGCTCATGGAGCAGGTACTGCCGGGCAACGACAGGCGCGTCGTGCGCCTCGCGCAGCAGAAGCTGGAGGAGATGGGCGTCGTCTTCCACCTCGGCGACGCGGTCGAGACCGTCGAGAGCGTCGAAGGGCGCATGCGCTCGACGCTTCGAAGCGGCGCGGTGGTCGAGAGCGACATCGTGATGAGCGCCGTCGGGCGCGTACCCAACTCGGCCGGCTTCGGCTTCGAGGACGCAGGCATCGAGTTCGACAGGCGAGCCGTCAAGGTCGACGACTACTACCGCACCAACATTCCCGGCGTGTACGCGATCGGAGACCTGATCGGCGGCATGATGCTCGCGCACGTCGCCGAGGAAGAGGGTGTTGCGGCGGCTCGCAACGCGGTCGCGGAACTGGAGGATTCGACGGGTGCCCGCGAGCTCGAGACGGTCTGTCTGGACTGCGTGCCGACGTGCGTCTACACGTTCCCCGAGGTTGCGGTCGTCGGCAT
>CAYWCB010000014.1:0-20140 GCA_964456615.1 uncultured Eubacteriales bacterium
CGACTTCACCGTCGAGCCCGCTGCCTTCGCGGCGACGGCTTGACATAGGAGCAACTCATGGCCAAGACCGTGTCTGCGACCGCACGATGAACGTCCAAGTGATCGCCGCTTCGATCGGTGATGCGCTACGGGTGCTCCAAGGCGCGGGCGGCGTCCTCGAGTTTGGTCTGCTGGCCCTGGCCGCTGCTGTCCTGATCGTCTCGATCACTCCCACTCCCACATCGCGCCGGCGGGCCGCGCTCGGCGCGACGGCCCTCGCGCTGCTTGCTGGGTGGTTCCTGCTCGCCTGGTTCCACTGGAAGGTCTATACGCTCGCGATCGTCGTCGACCCCGTGACGGGGCGGCTCGCGGGACACGTGGCAGTACCGCTCTGGGTCGAGTCGGAGAAGCTCTACGTGTGGGCGCTCGTGGTTGCGGTCATGGGATTCTCGGTACGCGCGGCGCGCGACGAACTGCTTCCGGGGATTGGGATCGCGGTCGCGGTGCTCGTGTTGGGAGCGGCGCTCTGGGGCCGGCCATTCACCGATCCGCTCCCGTCCTTCCTCGCGAGCTACTCGAACTACCTTCAAGCCATGGCCTCGGGCTCGGCACAGGTCGCGGTGCCCGCGTACGAAGGAATGGAGGGCGCCCGGCAGTTCTACTACAACACCTGGTACATGTGGGTGCATCCGCCGCTGCTGTTCTTCAGCTACGGCGCCTTCGTCATCTCGTTCGTGGCCACGGTCCTGGCCATCACCCGCAAGCACTCGTCCTACGAGAGGGTGGCGTACCACTGGGCCCGCGTGGGCTACCTGCCGCTGACCGCGGGCATGCTGCTCGGCTTCCCGTGGGCGTTCATGGCGTGGAGTGGCCAGTCGTGGTGGTGGTCGGGCAAGGTCAACATGTCGATCATGATGTGGCTGCTCTACACGGCGTACCTGCACGGCCGACTGTACCTTCGCCGTCGCGGGATGTGGCGCTGGGTGCTCGCGCTCTCGGTGCTCTCCTTCGCGATCCTCGTGCTCACCTATCTGGCAACGTACGTCGTGCCTGGGGCTCACAGCTATGCATGACGCGCTGTCCGACATCCGGCAGCACACCTGGGACTTCTGGCTCACGGTCGCGACCGTCTTCCTGCTCGGCTCGCTCGGCGTGCAGTCTTTTCTGGGCACCGCCTACGCGTGGTGGGCACAGCGCACGATCGCCGGCTGGGAGCAGGCCGGCTACAACACCTTCGTCACGACGATGAACGCTATCGCCGCTCCACAGGTCATCGCGCTGGTCGTGGTCATGGGGCTCTGCGTCCCGAAGCGGCTCTTCCTGCGTCGTACGCTGCTCGCGGTCTCGGCGCTCATGCTCGTCGCCGGGGCAGGCGGCTCGGCCGCCACCGGTAGCCTGGCGCTCGGCCTCGGGGTCTACCTCGTCCTCGCGGCACTGATACAGGTCGCGGTCGTCGTGCTCACCGTGGCCGGGACCCGCGCGCCCTCCTATCTCACCGAGGGGCGCCTCACGAAGGTCGGATCGGGGCTGCTGCACTTCGGATTCATCCTGATGTGCGTGGTCGTCATCAACTTGCAGCGCTCGCGCTTCATGCTTCCCGCGTTCTGGCTCGCGGCCACCGCGATCCTGCTCGGCACGGCGCTCTCGTTCTGGGCCGGGCGCTTCGCGTACCGGCGCCACACGGCTGCGGGTGCTGAGCACGAATCGGACGCCGTGACAAGGGGCGAGGAGTCGGCCACGAAAGCCGGTCCCGGAGATCGCGCGGACGCGGCCGCCGAGGCCGCCGGCGCAACGCGCGATGAGAAGTCGCCTCTAGAGGTCCCGGACCATGGCGGTGACGAAGGTGGAGGCGAGTTCGACGAGCTCGCCTGACACGTTCTCGGTCGTGTCCGTGGGCCAGTGCCAGTTCGGCAACTGCCCGTTGATGTCAAAGGACATGACGCTCATCGCCCGGAACTTCCGCGCGAGCGCGGGCGTCGCGTCGGTCGACAGGCCGCGGTAGACGCGCGGCCGGACGAGCAGACCTCGTTCCCGCGACACCCGGCGGGCGAGGCTCACGGTACGCCGGTCGCTCTTGTAGCGCCACGCCATTCCCTCAGCGGTCACCCAGTACAAGGCACCCGCTCCGACGTTGTCGATGTTGATGATGACGGCGTCCTTGAGCTCCTTGCTGTACTCGTCCAGAAAGGCCTTCATGCCGACGGTGCCGACCTCCTCGGCGCCGGTCGCCACGAACCAGACCTCCTTGTCCTGCAGTTCGCGGTCCACGGCCTCGGTCACGCGCCGCCTGATGCGGGCGGCCTCGTTTGACGCGAACTCCGGGTCCTCGATCGGATCGTCACCGGCCCAGCCGCCCTTGTAACCGAAGTCGTCGTCATCTTCGTCGTCGAAGTTGTCCCATGAGCCGATCTTGCGTCCTTCCTTGCGCGCCGAGAAGTCGTCCGACACCCCGAGCCAGCTGGTGACGTCCCCGCTCTTGTCTCCGGTGAACCGCTTCGGCTTCTTGGGCTTCTTGCGAGCATCTTCGGCCAGAGCCGGAGGAGCCGGCTCGTCCGCCCAGTCGCCCGGGCCTGCGTCGAGAAGCGTGCTGTCCGACTCCTCGTGCGCCTCGGCGGGCTCGTCGAGGGTCTCGAACTCGATGGTGTCGAACTCGAGCGTTCCCTGCCCCCGCGAGGGCTTCGCCGAGGCTTCGGCCCACGAGAAGTCGTCCGGCAGCGCCTCCTCCTCGGCCCCGGGAGCACCCACGGGCGAGTAGGTCAGGAGGCCTTCCTCCGAGAGCTCGGCGGCTTCCGGGGCGGCCACCGCACCCCGCCGACGCGGCACCGGCTGCGGGACGAAGCCCTCGCCCGGTTCGGGAACCACCTGTTCCATGACGCCGAGCATGGCCGCGACACCGGACGCGTTGTCGTTCGCTCCATGTGTGGCCCTGCCGAAGAGCTCCCGGTGCACGCCTATCATGAGCGGGATCACGAGGTACGCGGCGATCACGAGCGTCGCGTACCAGATCCACGTCGCATACGAGGGCAGCAGCGCCCCCGCGAGGATGAACGCGGGGACGAGCAGCGTGCATGCCTTCATCAGCCCGAACGTGAGACTGAAGTTCTTCACCATCGACGGCGCGAAGGCGAGCGACGACCTTGCGGAATCATAGTGGGCCACCACGACGACCTTGCGTGTCCGCTCCCCGCGACGGGCTCTCGGCGCGTGGCGTGCGACGATGTTCTGGCTCGTCCCCTTCGGCATGATCGACGTGAGGCCCCACCGCGTGTCGAGATCCATCCACATGAGCCATGCGTCGAGCGCCGCCAGGGCGAAGGCGGGCCATACGAGGATCCGGTAGCCGGAGGCCGCCGCCGCGATGATGGTCACGAGGTGATAGAGCACAAAAGCCCAGCTGTACGTCCGCGGCGAGTCGAACTCCTGCCGCTCCACATCGAGACCCCGAGATGCGAACACCGCCTCGATGTAGTCCGCCGCGTGTGCCTCTGCGTCACTCGTCGCGAGCCGCGGACCGATGTCGTCCGCAAGCACGCGGAGGTGAGTCATCTCGCTAGCCATCGGCCCTCCCAGCCCCGGAGCGCATTCGGCACGGCACGACACAGCGAGCCGCGGCCGAGGGAGGCTGGCCCGCACCGCCAATCATACCGCGACGAAGCCGGGGACCCCGACAGTCTGGATCGTGAGAAGCCCGGGGCGGTCGAGCGCGCTCGTGACCTGCGCGACCGCGCCGCGGTCGGCTCCTCGCTCCGCCTACCCTACCCGTGGATGAGCTGCGGCAGGCAGCGAGTGCACACCCACGTGGACGTGCCCTTCGTCCGCACCGGAAGGAGCGGACGAGCATCTTCAGAAGCGCCGCAGTTGAAGCACGACTGGGCTACGTAGGTCTTGGGCTGCTCGGCGATATGCTCCTCGACGGCGTGATGGTCGAACGGGACCGTTTCGCGCGTCTCGATCGTGAGAGCGCCCGTCGGACAGACGCCCAGGCAGAAGCCTGCTCCATCGCACAGTTCCTCCCGGACTACCTTCGCCTTGCCGTCGATGATCTGGATCGCGCCCTCGGCGCACGGGCTCACGCACAGCCCGCAGCCGTTGCACAACTCCTCGTCGATGTGGACGATCTGCCTCGTGATGGTCGTTGACATCCGTATTCCTTTCCTCGGCTCCTGTCCGGCCCGGGCTTCCTGCCCGACCGTGCGTGCTCCTGCGTTGTGCGCCCCGGCGGGCGCCGCGCTTGCGGCTACCGGCTCTCCTGCTGCCGCGCCCTCTCGGCGGCTCGTTTGTGCCGCTTCGTCTCGACCATGTGCCTCACCCCGTCGACCGCATGTCCGTGCAACATCGACCGCCGACCCGAGTAGCGCATCATCTCGCGCTGCCACTCGCGCTCGTCGCTCTTGTAGCAGTGCACGTCGCAGTTCGCGCAGAACGGCTTCGGGTCTTTCGGGCAGTACGCGCGTCGCTTCTCCCCATACGCGAGGTGCGCTTCGCACTCGGCGCAGAGCACCGGCTGCCTCCTCCCGTACACACCCAGTTGCGCGGCATCCGTGCCGGCGGGGCGTCGGGTCGCCGAAGCGTGGTTGCCGCGGCAGTAGATCTCGACGAAGTCGCCGAGGGTGCGCGTGTCCTTCGCGACCCTTCGGTCCCTCATGCTCTGTTCGAACTTCTCGCTCATTGCGCCTTCCCGCGCCGACTGCCGCCGTGTGCCGCCCGGCGTACGCCGCCGTTCCGCGTACGCTCGGAGACTACGGGTGGCGCCGAGGGATATCCTTGACGCGTGTCAATTCGAGACGGGGATCTTGCGACGACACCTCGGGCCTTCTGCCGAACGACGGTGGTGTGAGAAGAGATGAACGAGAAGGTACGCGACGACGTGTACTCAGCCTTGCGCACCTGCAGGCTGTGGCGAGCGGCAGACGACGAGGCGGTGCGCCGCCTCGCTCGCGAGGCCGTCGTCGTCGACGTCCGTAGGGGCACACAGCTCGCCACCGAGGGCGATCCGGCCGAGCGGTTCGGTGTCGTCGTGATAGGCAAGGCGCGCGTCTTCTCGCTTTCGCCGGAAGGGCGCCGCGTCACCCTCGAGAGCGTGGGCGCCGGAGAGCCGCTCGGCGCTCTGGCCGCGCTCTCGGGCGGCCGGTACCCGTTCAACATCGACGCCGCCACGCCCGGTACGATCGCGTGGCTGCCTCGCAAGGCCCTTCTGGACCTGATCGCACGCCAGCCCGACGTCGCGCGCGACCTCATCTCCGACCTCGCCGGACGCGTCGTCCATTTCACCAGCGTCGTGCAGACGCTCACGCTCGATGTGCCGTCCCGGCTCGCGCGCTACCTGTTCCAGCGCGCCCTGCAGACCGGCAAACCGGCCCCGTCCGGGCTGCAGGTCGATCTCGGCATGCGCAAGAACGAACTCGCCGAGGCGCTCGGCACGGTCCCGGAGACGCTGTCGCGGGCCTTCGCACGATTGAAGGCGGACGGCATCCTCGTCGTGCGTGGCAGCGAGGTGACCGTCCTCGACATACGCGCTCTCGCCGCACTCGGGAGCGGCTTCAGCGAGGACTAGGTGGCACTGCCCCCGTGGGACCCGGGGGGCGGGGCACTCTCGCTTGGCTGAGCGGGTCCCGCGCGCCGCTTCTCCATCGCGACCTTCGCGCCCTTCTCGAGCGTCCCTGCCATGAGGAAGCCCGCCAGAAGGATCGCCGAGGCGAGCATTTCGGCCGGGTAGAGGCCCACGGTCCTCCCGCTCCGAGCCATCGACCCGGCGCCCGCGATGAGGATGGTGCCGACGGCTATGAGCACGTTCGCCCACATGCGGTACGCGTACTCCTTCTTTCGGGAGAACCGCCACACACTGATCACGGCGCCCCCGAGCAGGAAACACGTTCCCGGGATGTTGAAGAAGAACGACATGTAGCGAGGGAAGGTGAAACTCGCCCCGAGAGCCTGACCGCCGACGGTGATGCCGGGAACGAGCTTGCCCTCGACGAGGTCGGCCGTGAACGCGCCGAGCAGGAATACGAGGAGCCAGGCTACGTTCATGCCGAGGTAGAGATCCGGGCCGAAGCGTTTGCGGGCGATCAGGTAGTACGAACCCAGGCCGAGGAACCCGACGAGCGAGGCCGCCAGTACGATGTAGATCCGATACACGGTCGGATCCCACCGTCCTGAATACTCCGACCATGCTTCCATGAGCGCGGCGATCGCGTACAAGAGCAGGCCGACGCTCCATGCGAGCTGATGCGGCTTCCTGCGTTGCAGCCACTGCGCGAACACAAGGTGCGTGAAGATGAAGCCGAGGACGGCCGTCGCAGCCGGCCACCACCACCCCGACCAGAACTCAGTGCCGCTCATCGGACCTCCCTCCGTCCGCCGCTCGTGAGGACCGGCGCGTTCCCTGTCCGCGGGTCCTCACGTATCCGTGCGGCTAGAACGCGTCGAGTCGCGCATCTGCTTCGGTCGCCTTCTTGCGTGCCGCGTCGTATCGACGGGTGGCCTCGCCCGCCAGCCTGTCGTAGGCGTCGGACACCGCCTTGCCGGGTGTGGCGGGCAGGACCCTCGCCAAAGCGAGGACCTCCTGCTCTTTCGTGTTGTAGCTCTTGACGGCCGCGTTCGACGCAGCGATATCGCCCTTGAGCCACGCGTTGTTCGTCTTCCGGGTCAGCGCGAGGAGCGCGACCTTGCCGTCGATGAAGGCCACGTACCGATCGAAGCCTCCCTCGGGAAAGGCCGTTGCCGCCTCGCTGAAGTACGGCGCTGCGGCTCTCAGGCGCGTCGTCGCCTGCGTAGCGAGCCTGGTGGACCTTGCGACGCTCGCCTGCTGGAGTCTGTTGTACTCGCGCACGGACTCATCAGCGAGCTTCTCGGCGGCGAGGACGAGCGTCCAGCCTTCCTGACTCGGCGCGAGCGCGAGGCCTGCCTTCACGTTCGCGTCAAGGATGACATCAGCGGACTCGAGCATCTCGAGCCGCGCTTGGACCGATCCTCGCAGCAGCCGGGCGCGCCGCTGTTCGTCTTCGGTCACCTTTTCCATCGCGTCGGAGATCAACCGCTCGGACTCCTTCAGGTCCCGCCGAGCTCCCGGCAGCTTCCCCCGGAGCTCGTCTGCCTGCTTCGCGAGCGAGGTGCTCACCTCGGACCGGACGACCTCATCCACGTCCAGCACCACCTCGTCGGCCTCTTCCAGCAGCACCAGCGCCCTGTCGAGGTCCCTGGCGCCCTCGAACCGACGTGAGATCGCGTTCGTGCCGATGAAGACGGCCGCGGCCAGGACAACGACGACGATGACGCTCGTGAACACGATGGCTCGACGGCTCAGCCGCCGATAGGCCTGTTCGACGTGCGGGGGAGTCGTCTGCGTCTCCGCCCGGTCGGGTGCGGTAGGTTGGCCGGTCACACGATCTCCGTGGTCGAACGGGTAGGGGAGCTGCGCACATAAGGATACCCCGCGGCCCGCGGGACACGCGTCCCCGGACGGGCTCCGCGGGAGAGCCCGGGGCGAACCGTGGCCGCATCCGGTCGCCAGGTGACAGCCCGGTGACGGGTCGTTCGCTGGCACATGTGTTGCTTATGCTAGAGGTGAGCTGGGCGACCCGCCTTCTCCTCCCCCCTCAGGGGCGGAACCCGCCCGCTCGAGTCAGAACGAGGCGCGCCCCCCACGCGCCTCGTTTCATTCTTCGGCCCCCTTGCTCGGGTACACTTCTCTCGATTCCTGGCGTGAGACGCTCGCGTCCATGGCGACGCGGGCGATGGGCTGAGGGGACAAGGTGCCGCGCGCACTTGAACGACTGGTGAATCTGGCGATGTACCTGGCGTCGACGCCGACGCCTGTGACCGCCGAGGCCGTTCGCATGCACGTGGACGGCTATCCTCCGCACCAGGACGAAGCGGCATTCCGCCGGATGTTCGAGCGGGACAAGGACGATCTGCGAGCAGCGGGTTTCGTCATCGTCTCCGATGCCGAGAACACCTACCGCCTTGATTCGGCCGCGACATTCGCGAGCGAGGTGCACCTGACGGCGGCGGAATCCGCGACGATCCGTGCGGTCGGCTCGGCGTTCCTCGGCGACACGTCGTTCCCGTTCGCCGACGACCTGCGCCTGGCGCTGGCCAAGCTCGCCTCGGACGTCACGGCGGAGCACGCCCCGGCGGTCTCGAGGCTCGCCGAAGAGGAGCCGTCGCGTCAGGGCGCGACCGTGGCGGCCGTGGATCACGCGATACGGTCACGCAAGCGCGTCGAGTTCGACTATGTGAACGCGGCCAGCGAGCACAAGCACCACCGCGTCGAGCCCCTCGGGCTCGTCATCCGCGACGGCAGATGGTACGTGACCGGCAGGGACTGCGACGTGGACGAGATCCGACTGTACGCGGTCACAAGGATCGACGAGCTCGAAGTGAACGCCGCCCGGCCGAAGACGCCGGATTTCGAGCGGCCAGCCGATTTCGACGTCCGCACGTTCATCGCTCTTCCGTTCCAGTACGGGCCGGACCACTTCGATGCGCTCATCACCTTCGAGCCGTCGCAGGCGTGGAGGGCCCCGGCGCTCACGGCCGGAATCGGGGAGATGGCGAGCCGCGACGACGGATCCGTCGCCTGGACGGTCTCGGCGCGCGATCCCGAACGGCTCATGCGTTGGGTCGTGGAGAACGGTCCGGGGCTGTGTCTGACCGCCCCGAGCCCGCTTGCCGATGAGCTGCGCGAGCGCCTGGCGGCGGTGGCGGAAGCGCATGCCTAGGGCCACCGCAGCCGAACGGGCGATGCGCCTGCTCGCCATCCTCCACGTGCTCGAGCCGGACGCCGAGATCTCGCTGGACGCTATCGCGGACACGCTCGGCATCACACCAGCGGAGGCCGCCGAAGATCTCGTCATCCTGTCGTTGTGCGGCATCTGGCCCTACACGCCCGACGCCCTCGTGCCCGTGCTCGTCGAGGATCACGTGGCGATCGTATTCGGAGAGCTCCCGGCGCTCGAGAGGACCGTCAGGCTCTCGGAGAGCCAGGTGCACGCCGTGCTCGCCGCGCTGCAGGCTGCCGGGCTGCGCGCCGACGACCCTCTGTGCCGGAAGCTCATGGCTGCCGCCCCTGTTGACTCGATGGATGCGGGGCGTTTCGAGCGCGCGCTCGCGAGCGCGAAGTCCGAGGGGGCAGATGACGTCCTGAAGGCCGCGTCCCTCGCCATCGAGCAGCGACGCGTCCTCCGCCTTGCGTACCAGGGCATGGCGGAGCAGGAGCCGCGCGAACGCGTGGTCGAACCCGTGGCCCTGCTGAGCGAACGGGGTCACTGGTACCTCGAGGCCTACGCTCGCGACGCGGGGGCGCTCAGGACTTTCCGCTCGGATCGCGTCCGTGCCTGCGAAGCACTCGAAGAGCGCTTCAGCCGACATCAGCTAGCGCCGACAGGTGCGGCGATCGTGACCGATGGCCTGCCCCTGGCCGTGGTGCGGCTTGCGCCCGGCGAGGAGATCACGACGCGGGACTGGCCGGGGATGCGGATCGTCTCGAGCGGTCCGGAAGGCACGCTCATCGAGGTCCCGTACGCGGGCACCGCATGGATCTCGCGCCAGGTCGTCGCCCGGCTCGGCAGAGCGGAACTCCTCGAGCCTGCCGAGCTGCGGGAGGCGATCCGGGAGCTCGCCGAGGCCGGCTCCCTACGCTGAGAAGCGGGTCGCGACCTCCTCGGCGATCTCGTTGGTGGTGAGCACCTCGATGTCGCGCACCGGGAGCGCTTCGAGGAACGCGGGCCCGTAGCGCTTGGGTCCCAGCACCCGCGTGTCGGCGATCACGAGTCCGCCCGTGTCGGTGCTGCTCCGGATGAGACGACCGGCGGCCTGCTTGAGTTCGAGAACGGCCTCCGGAAGGTAGAACCTCTCCCACCAACAGCGCGGGTCGCGTTCCTTGCGCTCCTCGCGCAGCGGATCGCCCGGATGCCCGAACGGCAGCCGTGGCACCACGACGCACCGAAGCGTGTCGCCCTTCGCGTCGAAACCCTCCCAGAAGGACTTCGTGGCGAACAGCGAGAGTCTCTTGTCGGCGACGAACTCGTCGCGCAGGCGCTTCGCCGAGGCCCCGCGGCCTTGGACGAGCAAGGTCATGCCATGCGCGTAGAGCCGCGGAGCGAGCGCCTCGTAGACAGCCTCCATCTCGCGGCGGTTCGTGAACAGCGTGAGCACGGACCCACCCAGCGCCAAATGGAGCGACTCGAGGAACCCCTCAAGGCCGCGCAGGTAGTCCCCCGATCCCGGCGGGGCGAGGTCGCGCGGCACGAACACCGACATCTGGTTGTCGAAATCGTAGGACGAGGCGAGCCGAAGGGTGCTCCATCTGTCCTCGGGCAGCCGGTCGAGGCCTATCCCACGCGCGAAATACGAGAAGTCTTCCCCTGTGGCGAGCGTCGCTGAGGTGAGGACCGCCGAATGGGAGCGGACGAAGAACTCATCGGCGAGCAGCGCACCGACATCGAGCCTCGTCGCCTTCACCTCTTCGACGTCCGCCCTCCTGCGCCGGTCGAGCTTCACCGAGTACACGAGGTCGGCGTCGTCGCCCTCGAGCACCGTCACGAGGCCCTCGGACTGCCCGGCGAGCCGGGTCAGCAGTCCCACCAGGTCGGCGCGGGCCTCGAGGGTCTCTCCCTCGCTTGCCTCCAGCAGCGTGACGAGTTCTCGTCCCTCGCCGAGGAGCTCGTCCATTCGCTTGGCGAGGCTGCGGCCCACCCCCGCGATCGTGCTCCACGGGCCGCTGTCGCGGATCGTCGGCGTCAATCTCAACTCGCATACGTCGTAGTCGGTCGGGGGCACGTGCGAGCCGAGGTCCTTGATGAAGTCGAAGAACGAATCCGAGAGCGTCTGAGCTCGAGCGGCGGTGTCCTCGATCCGGGCGATGAGGCCCAGCATCGGCGTCGTTCCGGTCCGCGAGCCCAGTTCGCGTCGAAGCGTGTCGAGCGCCCCGCCTCTCGTCCCTCTCAGCGATGCGAGCACACTCGTGAGCTCGGCGTGGGTCACGCCGAGCGTCAGCTGCTTTCGTGCCTCCGCCTCGGCGGCATGCGCCTCGTCGATGACCCAGTGGCGGATGGGCGGAAGGATGCCTCCGGCAGCGACCACGTCGCGAAAGAGCAGCGCGTGGTTCGTGACGATGATGTGCGCGCTGGCGGCCCGGCGGCGCACGCCGTGCAGGTAGCACAGGCGCGGGAAGTAGCGGCAGCGCTTGCGCGTGCAGTCCGCCTGCGTGGCCTGCACGGCGGAGCGGATCTCTCGGCGCCAGTGGACGTTGATCGCGTCGAGGTCGCACCAGGTGGACTGCGCCACCCACGAGAGGAGCGTCGCCACCGTCGCCAGCGTCTCCTCTTCGGCGTCCTCCAGATCACCCATGAGGCGGTCGAGCTTCCGCAGGCACAGGTAGTGCTCGTAGCCCTTCAGCGACACGTACTCGAGCTCGCCGAGGGAGTGGTGCGCCAGCGCCGTGACGAGCTTCGGCAGCTCGTGGTAGATGAGTTGGTCCGTGAGCGCGTTCGTCTTCGTCGCGATCCCCACGGGTACGCGATTGCCGAGGGCGAACAGGGCGGCAGGCACGAGGTAGGCGATGGACTTGCCCACGCCGGTCCCCGCCTCGACAGCGAGGTGCGTCCGGTGCTCGAATGCGTCGCGCACCGCCTCGGCCATTCTCGCCTGCTCGGCGCGGTGCTCGAACCCCTCGTACATCTTGCCCGCGAGCCCGTCCTGACCCAGATGAGCGCACACCTCGTCCGCACCGGGCGATACGCATGCCATCTCATCCGCGTCGTCGAACGCCTCGCGGCGTTGGCTTCGCACCCCCCGCCGCAGATCCTTCACGTCGAGCGGGCGCGAGCGCCTGCCCGCCGCATGATGCGCGAGCACTCGTCGGAGTCCCCAGGCGCTGTCCCCGCCGAGCGATGCCGCCCGCGCGACGAGCGCGGGCGGCAGATCGTCGAGCCCGCACAGGAGCGCCCGCCACACCACCGCGAGCGCCTCGACGTCGTCTCGCGCACGATGACTCGCAGACGTGGCGCCGAATGCGTCAGCCAGATCCCGAAGACGGTGCGACTTGAGTCTCGGCACGCTGATGCGGGCAAGTTGCAGGCTGTCGATCCACGCACCGGGGAAGGCTGCTGCACCGGCGACGCGGGTGAGGAAGGAGCGGTCGAAGGCGGCGTGGTGGGCGACCACATCGCGCCCGCCGACGAACTCGGCGAGCATCGAGACGGCGGCTTCCGCGGCCGGGGCGCCGGTGACGTCTTCGTCGGTGATGCCCGTCAACCTGGCCGTGTCGAGCGGGATCGGATGACCCGGGTCGACGAGTGTGTGGAAGCGCCCCAGAACGTCGGGACCGCGCATCGCCGCCGCAGCTATCTCGATGATGGCGTCGCGGTCGCGATCGAATCCCGTCGTCTCGATATCGACGACGACGACCTCTTCCTCGAACCCGAAGACCGCGTCGGTGGCCCGGTCCGCGAGAGAAGCATATGACTCCACGACCGCCGGATCCGTGCCGGGTACGAGGAAGCGATGGAGCGTGTCGTGCGTCATCAGCCAAGCCTAGCACGCGACAGTGACGCTCGGGCGGCGCGGGCGCGCTCCGGGGCGGAACGAGGATCCGCGCCGCAAAACGACGCAGGGCGCCCGCTCGGGCGCCCTGTCATCAGCGTGTTCTTCTATCTTTTCGCGACAGATCCTAGCCGCCGCCCATGGCCCTCGAAGCCACGTACCACTGGTCGCCGACCTTCTTGAGTGTCCACGTGTAGGTGATGGGCATCTGCGGCGTCACTTGCGTTGCCGAGATGCTCCACGTGTCGCCGCTCTCGGTCGGCTCTCCAAGCTCGTAGCTCGTTATGCCGTAGGCCTTGACCTGCTCGGCGTACTTTGTCGCGTCGCCGTAGCTCTGCTGCTTGTCGAGCGGCAACATCTTGTAGGCCTCTTCGTACTTGCCCTGCACGATGTCCTCGTGGTAGGCCTTCACGAACTCGAGGGGAGTAGTGCCCTTCGGGACCTTCGTGGCGGTCTTCGCGTCGAAGGCCGCCGGCTCGCTGCCGGGAAGGGGCCCGTCGGCCGCGCCCATGCCCTGGGCGCTGTCCGCATCCGACCCACTCCCGCCCGCGGCAGGTGCGGCCGCGCCCGGGTTGCCCGTGCCCGCGGGCGAGGACGCCGAGACCTCGCTCACCCCGGGCACCTTGGTGCTGTTGTTCCATATCGAGTAGGCGAGAACGGCTGCCAGGGCGACAACGACGACCACGAGGCCCATGACCAGCGTGTTCGTCGAGCTACGGGCGGTGTCTGACATCGCTTGATCCTTTCAAGACGAACTCACACGTCGCGCTGTGCGCCCGCATAGGATACGGGCACGGAGGCCATCCGTACAGCCACCGGACGCATGAGCGAGGCAGTGACATGCTGCCGAGCGAATGACGCGCCAATGCGGCGCCAGCCGCGCCTGAACACGGGGGCACTACACAGTCGGCGCCCTATGGGGTCTTCGCCGGCTCGGGCAGCTGTTGTTCGCACGACGATCGGCACGACGTGCACGCGCCGGCGCAGCCGCCCTTGATCTTGAGCGCGTTGCACCGCGGGCAACGGACCTCGTGTGTCGGCGAAGGCAGCGCGCATGCGGGACACCTCGTGATCGACGGCATCTACGCCACCCCCAGGAGGTGAGCGATCGCTCCCCCGGCGATGAATGCGATGCTCACCGACGCGGCGAACAGCCCGATCATGTACGCCGTACCGCGCTCCTTGAGCACCACCATCGCCGATGCGATGCACGGCACGAAGAGCGTGATAGTGATCATCCCGACGAGCAGCTGGGCATCCGTAAGACTCATCGAGAAGAACCCGGCGGCCCCGAAGTCGCGCCGCACGAACCCCATGACGAACGCCTGCGCCGCCTGCGCGGGAAGTCCGAGCCAGCCCACCGTGAGTGGTCGGGCGACGTCGACGATCCACGCGAGCGCCCTGGTGACCTCGAGTATCGAGATGAGCGCGGCGCCTGCGAGGAAGAAGAGCGTGACCTCCTTCATGAAGTGATAGACCTTCACGCCCGTCTTGCGAACGACGTTGTCGAGCCGGGGCATACGCAGACTCGGCAGGTCGATCAGGAGGTCGGTCGACGTCCCAGGCACGATGCGGTGCAGCACCGTTCCCAGGCCGACGAAGATCGCGAGAAGGGCAACGAGGTAGCCCGCCGCATAGACCGGGGCCGTCGTGGTCATGAGCGCCGCGATGACCGCGATCTGCGCCGAGCACGGAACAGCGATGGCCATGAGGGCCGTCGCGATGAAACGTTCGCGCTTGCTGCCGAGGATGCGTGTCGTGAGCGTGCCCATCGTCACGCACCCGAACCCGAGGATCAGCGGTATGACCGCCCGACCGTTCAGCCCGAGGGAGGTGAGCGAGCGGTCCGCGAGCGTGGCGATCCTCGGCAGGTAGCCGGAGTCCTCCAGCAGCGCGAGCAGCAGGTAGAACCCGATGACGAGCGGCAGGATAACGCCGATGAGGTAGGTCGGGGTCATTGTCAGTATCCCGAACTCGCCCGCCAGAAGCGTGTAGAGCGCCGATCCGGGGGCCGCGACGGCGCCGACGGCTCGCTCGACGAACGGGACCCAGTACCCGAGCATGATGGTTTCCTCGGTGATGCCGACGAGCCCTCCGGCGACCCACTGGCCGAGCACGACGTACATGCCGGCGAGCAGGGCGAGCAACATGGGGATGCCGGTGAGGGGGTGCATCATGGCGTGTGAGAGCTTCGCCGAGAACGATGCGCCTTGCAGCGTCTCTCTCACCACATGACCGCACATGTCGTTCACGCGGGCGCGGCGGCGCAGGTAGATCGCATCGCGCTGGCTGCCCGGCTCGAGCCCGTGACGCTGCGAGATGACCTCGTCGCCTTCGAGCACCATCAGCGCCTCGGCGCGCGTTCCGACTCGTGAGGCCATGAGCACGAGGTCTCGATCGAGCTCGACGTCCGCATGGCCCGTACGCGCACGCTCGATGCTCGCAGCCAGCTCGTCGAGCCCCATGCCGGTCACGGCCACCGTCTCGATCACCGGCACTCCGAGCAAGTCCTCGAGGAGATCCCGGTCGACACCGACTCCTCGCTTGCACGCCTCATCGGCCATGTTGAGCGCCACGACCATCGGCTTGCCCATGTCGATGAGTTGCAGGGTCAGGAAGAGGTCGCGCTCGAGATGGACCGCGTCGACGATGTCTATCACGACGTCGCCTTCGAGGATGATGTCGCGCGCGACCGTTTCTTCGTCGTTGAAGGACGACACACCGTACACGCCCGGGGTGTCCACGACATCCCGCTCGCCCATCCTGCCGCGGGTGAGCTCGACCGTCGTACCGGGGTAGTTGCTCACGTCGACGTACGTCCCGGTGAGCGCGTTGAACACGACAGACTTCCCGACGTTCGGATTGCCCGCGAGAACGACGGTCTCGACGCCGTGGCGAACGGCCATTGAGGTGCCGCCATGATGGTGGTGGTGGGCGGTGCCAGCCATGGGGATCGGCTCCTGCGTGTCGATCAGGCGTGGTGGTGGTGGCGATGGCGCACGCGGATACGCTTCGCCAGCTTGCGCCCGACGGCGATCTCCTGACGGCCGCTCCGGAGGACAAGCGGGCCTGCCGGAATGCGGGTCACGCACGTGACGTGGGCGCCTTCGGCCATGCCGAAACGGAGACACTGCACCCGCGCGCGCTCGTCGTCGACCTCGATGATCTCCAGTTCGTCCCCGCCCTTCGCTTTATCGAGCGAGTAGTACGCGCACGACTGGTCGCACGTCGTGCACACTGGCGGCAGCTCCAGTCCCGGCGTTCCGGCCTCGTCCGTCCTCGTGGATGGATCCATCGCAGTCTCCTCGAACGCTCGGACTTCGTATATACTAAACCCTGTCCGACGCATATCCTATGCCAAAGTGCGAGAGAGCGCAAGGGGCCTTGGGGTCCGGCGTCGACAGAGCCGCCGCTCAGGCGCCTCGCCTGTCACGGCGACGCTTCCAGGCCTTCTCCACCTCGACGGCCCAGAACACAACGGTCGACATGGCGAGAGCGACTGCGAGCTCTGCCGCCGTGAGCGGCTCGGTCTTGAACACACGGTTGAACAAGGGCACGTAGATCGTCGCGAGCTGCAGCACGATCGTGAGCAGTACCGCCCACAACATCGGCATGTTCGAAAGGAACCCTTGCCTGAAGAGCGAGTCGCGGTCCGAGCGGATCGCAAGAGCGTGGCCCATCTGGCTGAAGCACAACACCGTGAAGACCATCGTCTGCCAGTGGAGGTCCAACTCGATGGCCACCGCCTGGGTGACGAGTGAGGCGGCACCCATGAGCAGACCGACCCGGACGAGGTGGACAGCGAGACCGTCGGCGAAGATGCTCTCCTTGGGAAGTCTCGGTGGCCGTCGCATGATCCCCTTCTCGTGCGGCTCGGCGGCGTAGGCCAGCCCTGGTAGCCCGTCGGTGACGAGGTTGATCCACAGGATGTGGATCGGCAGAAGCGGGATGGGCAGGCCCAGGAAGGGCGCAAGCAGGATCGTCCATATCTCGCCGGAGTTCGACGTCATCGTGTACTTCACGAACTTGCGGATGTTGTCGAAGATGCGGCGCCCCTCGCGCACCGACCCCACGATCGAGGCGAAGTTGTCGTCGAGCAGCACCATGTCCGCGGCTTCCTTGGCCACATCGGTGCCCGTGATGCCCATCGCGATCCCGATGTCCGCGCGAGCGAGCGCGGGGGCGTCGTTGACGCCGTCGCCCGTCATGCCGACGAACTCGTCGCGGTCCTGCAGCGCTTGCACGATCTTGAGCTTCTGTTCGGGCGCAACTCGCGCGTAGACGCGGATCGACTCGACACGCCTCTCAAAATGCTCGAGATCGAGCGCATCCAGTTCCGCACCGGTCATCATCTCGCTGCTGTCGGATGCGATACCCAGTTGTCGAGCGATGGCCAGAGCGGTCGCAGGGTGGTCCCCGGTGATCATAACGGGCACGACTCCGGCTCTCGTACACGTGGCGACGGCATCGGCGACCTCGGGGCGCAGCGGGTCGACCAAGCCGACGTAGCCTACGACGACGAGCTCTCGCTCGATGCTGTCGTAGTCCTCCGGGGCGGGGATCTCGTCGAGGCGGCGCATCGCGAACGCCAGCACGCGCATCCCCTCCGCAGACCAGGCATCGAGCCTCGCGCGCGCGGCCGCGCGATCGATCGCCCGTGTCGAGCCATCAGCCGCGAGCTCACCGACGGAGCGCTCGAGGATGGCCTCCGCGGCGCCCTTCACTAACGCGACACAGCCCCCGCCTGCCAGGGAATGAACGGTGGTCATCAGCTTGCGGTCGGAATTGAAGGGTACCTCGGCCGACCTGGGCATCTCCTGCTCCAGCGCGGCACGGCCGTAGCCGGCTTCTCTGGCGGCCACGAAGAGGGCGATCTCTGTCGGATCCCCGATCAGTTCCGTGTCGCCCGCGACGTCATTGGAAAGCGCCATCGCGGTACCGAGCCACGCCCAGGCCGAAGTCTCGTCCCGCTCGGGTCTCGGTGGTAGTGCGCCTGCGACATCATCCGCGACCGCCGCCCGCTCGACCGTCATGCGATTGAGGGTGAGGGTCCCCGTCTTGTCCGTGCAGATGTAGGTGACAGAACCGAGTGTCTCGACCGCGGGCAGCTTGCGCACCAGGACGTGCGTCTTGACGAGTCGGCGCGCACCGAACGCCAGGGTGATCGTCGCCACGGCGGGCAGGGCCTCGGGAACCGCCGCGACCGCGAGGCTGACCGCCGTGAGGAACATGACGAGCACGGACTCGCCACGCGCGACTCCGACGGCGAACACGATCGCGCACAGCCCGAGCGCGGCCGCGCCGAGCCCCTTTCCGAACTGCGCGAGCCGCTTCTGGAGCGGCGTCTTGACGTCTGCGGTGCCCCCGAGCAGGTCAGCGATGCGGCCCAGTTCGGTACCGAGACCAACGGCGGCGACCACACCCGCGCCTCGCCCGTACACGACCTGCGTTCCCTTGTACGCCATGTCCTGCCGGTCGCCCACCGGGGCGTCCGCTTGGACGACGGTATCGGCATCCTTGTCGACAGGAACCGACTCCCCCGTGAGAGCCGCCTCGGCGATGCGCAGGCCGGCCGTCTCGATGAGACGTACGTCTGCCGGAACCACGCGACCGGCATCCAGGAGCACGACGTCTCCCAGCGTGAGCTCCGCTGCCGGGACCTCGATCACTGTGCCGTCCCGTCTGACGGTCGCCGTCTCGGCTGCCATCTCGCGCAAGGCCTCCATGGCACGCTGCGCGCGATACTCCTGCACGACTCCGATGACCGCGTTGAGCACGACGATGACGAGGATCGCGATGGTGTCGGCCGCCTCTCCCAGAACGCCGGAGACCACCGCGGCCGCCAGGAGCAGCAGGATCAGGAAGTCTTTGAACTGGTCGAAGACCATCGACGGGACCGAACGCCCGCCCGATTCGGGCAGCGTGTTCGGACCGACGGCGGCCAGACGTTCGGCGGCCTCTTCGCCGGTCAGGCCCTGCGGACGAGCATCGAGCGCCCCGAGCACTTCGGTCGCGGAAAGCGTGTGCGGCGAGTCGGGGCTGCTGGGCACGGGACTCATGCTGGCTCCTTGCGCGGCTGACAGCCGCGGTCGTCCAAAGGTCTCGCACGCGAGGCACGGATCCGCGGCAGCGCCGGGGCATGTCGGTAGCCCGTGGTGTCGGCCTGCCTCCCGGCTTGCGCCGGGCAGCTACTCCCCTTTGCGCGCGAGTATACCCGAGCGCCACCACGATCGTGCCGGTCGCGCCTATCACCACACGCTGCTCCTCGCGACGTGGAGCGGTCGGGAAGTCGCGTTCGTCCCCTGCAGAGCGCCGCTTGTCGGCGTATGATGCTCTTCATCGCCCTTGGACGGCATCTATCAGCATCCGACGAAGAGCGGCGTGCAACGAAAGGCGCGTACGTGACGCACCCTACCGACAACACGGCCCACCCGAGCCCGACCGACGCTTTCGCAGACGACAGGTCTCACTCGCCCGATGACGCCGCGCCGGAAGAGGCCACGGCGGTGCTCGCGCACGAGTTGCGCGGTCCCCTGGCGGTGGTGGGCGGCTACCTCGACCTCCTCGGCCGCGCGCGGGACGATCGAACGAGGGACTACGCGCTCGGTGCGGCGCAACGAGCCGTCGCGCGCATGGACGCCCTCATCGACGACGTCTTGGCTTCCGTGAACGGCGGGTGCGGGTCCGAGACGCCCGCCACGCCGATAGACCCCGCTTCCGTGGCCCGCTCGCTCCTAGCCGACGTGCCCGCATACCAGTCACGCGTGTCGTTCGCGAACTCGTGCACCATGCTCGCCCGAGCCGACCCCCTGCGCGTAGAGCGCGCGCTGTCCAACGTGCTCGACAACGCGCTCAAGTTCTCGCCGCCCGACGCGAGAGTGCGCCTAACGCTCGTCGACGCCGGGAGCCGGGTGCGCTTCGTCATCGACGACGAGGGGCCGGGCATACCTCCCGAAGAAGCAAGACGGCTCACGCGCCGTTTCGAGCGGCTCGACCGGGACTCGGCGCTCCCGGGCTATGGGATCGGGCTTGCGGTAACGGTCGAGCTCATGGAAGCGATGGGGGGCGAGGTCGTGGTCGGCAACCGCCCGGACCAGGTCGGCGCACGAGTCGAGCTCACTCTTCCGGGTGTTGCGGCGGCCGGAGACGACTAGCGATTTGTGAAGGGCGCGCGCCTCTCAGTCGAGTGCCCACCGAACCAGCATCGAGCACAACTCAGGGAACTCGATACCGGCCGCCCGCGCAGCATCCGGCAGCAAGCTCGTGCTCGTCATGCCCGGGATGGTGTTCACCTCGAGTAGGTAGACCTCGTCGTCCTCGGCGACGATCGTGTCGGCCCTCGACATGCCGCGGCAGCCGAGAACACGGTGCGCCTCCACCGAGAGCCGCTGACACTCCTGCCGCGCCGCCTCGCTGACGCGTGCGGGGATGATGTGCTGGCTCATGCCCGGCACGTACTTGCTCTCGTAGTCGTAGAACTCGTGCTCCGGGACGACCTCGAGCGTCGGCAGCGGGAACGGCTCGTCGTTGCCGAGAACACCGACCGTGACCTCAACGCCGGGCACGAAGCGCTCGACCAGCACGACGTCGTCGTGACGGAACGCCTCGGCGATGC
>CAYWCB010000015.1:0-3138 GCA_964456615.1 uncultured Eubacteriales bacterium
GACGACGGTCTTGGGTCCCAGCGCGGCCGTGATGCTCTCCACGTTCCAGGCGGTGTCGGCCCTGAGCACGACGTACTCGGGGGACGCCAGTCCCGCTTGGGCGAACAGGCACTTCGAGACGACCTTGTCCATCGCGGCAGCGCTCGCAAGGACCCCCGACCCCACATATGGCATCCCGAGGAGTTCGAGCAGTCCCTGCACGGTACCGTCCTCGCCGTAGCGCCCGTGGAGCGCGACGAAGCACACGTCGGCGCTGGATTCCTGCAGGCTCTGGATGAAGTCCGCCGCTCCCGCGTCGATGCACTCGACGTGCATTCCGACGGAGGAGAGCGCGTCGGCGACCTGGCGCCCCGTGTTGAGCGAGACCTCCCGCTCCGCCGACCTGCCGCCCATCAGGACGACCACGTGCAGGCCCTCGGGCCTCGGCGCAACCGCCTGCGGATGCTCGCTCATAGATCCCGCAACCCCTTCACAACGCCTTGCCGAGTCGAAGCGTGTCCACCAACACGAGCATGCCCCACCATGTCAGCACGCCGGCGAAGGTAGCGATCGCGCCCCTGAGAAGGCTTCCGGTGAACAGGCCTGCGCGAGAAGAACCCCTGGCCCGGATCGCGGCGGCGAGCCAGACGAGGGCGATCAGGCACGGGCCCGCAGCCGTGAAGACGAGCTCCATCCGGATGACGCTCTCGTAGAGCACCGTGGCGTACACGGCCTCGCCGTCCGGGGTCTGCAGAAGGAGCCACCCGGCCACGGCGCTGACGATCGCCCAGGCGGCCAGGTACACAAGGAACGGCCACCATGGCGCGACAGCACGCCGCACCTGGGGCCCCTCCGCCGCGACGGCGACGTCCCCTGCGGCAGCAGGCGCCTGCGCGCTTCCAGGGTCTAGGGCCGCCGGCGGCGAGTCTGTCGGACCGGACGCCTGCGCGGTCGCGGCGGCACTAGGTGTCTCGTCGGCGGCCTCGGGAGGCGTGGCCTCCACGGCTCCTGCCTCGAGTGAGGCGACGATGTCCATCACGTCGGACGAGAGCGCGTCCGCATCGTGCGCGGAAGGGGTATCGAGTGTCTGAGCGCTCTCGGGTTCGTGGGATTCGGCCAAGATCGCAGTCCTCGGGGATGTGGTTCTTTCGTGCATTCTCACATATAGGTACTGTAGATGCTCCATGCGGTGGCAGACACGCAGTGGCAGACACGCAGCGCGACTGACCGACACGATGAGGTGGAACCATGGATGAAGTGAACACCGCGTCCGGCGCCGCTCCCGGCGAGGTGCCGCAGGAGCGCGCGCAGCCGGAAGAGGCGCAGCAGATCCCGCCGGTCCCGGGCGCGATAGAGTACACGCCGCCAGCCCACGAGCATGCCTACCAGCAGCCGCCCGTCTACTACGCCCCGCCCGTCGAGCCGGTTGCCCCGAGCCCTCAGGTGCCACCTCGAAGTGGCGTCGGGGCGGCCATCGCCGTCGCGATCGTGGCCTCTCTCATCATCGGTACGCTGGCTGGCGCCGTCTCCGGATTCGCGGGCGCGCGCCTGGCGAGCGGGCAATCGCTGCTCACGCCCGCGAAGATCACAGTCGTCCCGTCGAAGACATCAGAGCCGGTCGTGGCCGCGGCGGCGGCCGCGGTGCCAAGCGTCGTGAACGTCGAGGTGCGTGGCGGCCAGACGTCTCGCCGCGATGACGGCGAGCTTCCCAGGGACCACCCGAGCATCCCCATGCAGGGGAACGGGTCCGGCGTGGCCTACAAGCCCGCGCCGGGGGGCGGGACCTACATCATCACCAACAACCACGTGGTCGCGGGTGCCGATGACATCGTCGTCCGCGACGCGTCCGGAGCCCGGCACGACGCCAAGCTCGTGGGAAGAGATCCCGAGACCGACATCGCGGTCGTCGAGATCTCCGACTCGGTGCCGAGCGTCAGCCTCGGGGACTCGGACGACCTGCAGGTGGGACAGCTTGTGATCGCCATCGGATCCCCGTACGGGCTCGCGCACTCCGTCACCTCAGGCGTCGTTTCTGCGCTCGGCCGGTCACTGCCCGACTTCGGTGGCAGTGCCCGGGGCGTCTACCCCCTCGTGGACGTCATACAGACCGATGCGGCGATCAACCCGGGCAACTCGGGCGGCGCGCTCGTCGACCGGTCCGGGCGGCTTGTCGGCATCAACACGGCGATCTACTCCGACAGCGGGGCGAACGGGGGCATCGGCTTCGCGATCCCCGTCAAGACGGCCGAGCGCGTCGCGGAATCCCTCATCGGCGGCGGTGAAGTCGAGCACCCGTTCCTCGGCATCATCGGACAGACCGTCGACGAGCAGACGGCCAAAGAGGAGACCCTCACAGTCAGCGAGGGAGCGCTCGTCGTCGACCTGACTCCGGGAACCAACGCGGCCAAGTCGGGCATCAAGAAGGGCGACGTTGTCGTGTCGCTCGACGACACGCCCATCCGATCCATGGACGACCTGATCTTGCAGGTGAGGAAGCATGCGGTAGGCGACTCCGTAGAGATCGGGATCGTGCGCGACGGCAAGGAGATCACGATCAAGATGACGGTCGGCTCGAAGCCGGCCAACCTGGACATCAGCGAACCGGAGACGCGCACGCCCTAGCCCGCGACCCATCGAGACAGGCACGCGCCGGGCACTTCTCGGGCGCGTCGCCGTTCGCCCCCGATACCCGCGCGAGGCCTACTCGCCGAAGACGGATCCCTCCGCCTGCTCGGAGCGTCTGAGCCGACGAGCACGACGGGAGCGCCTCGCGATGAGGACTACCACGGCGACGAGCAGGAGGCCGAGCGCACCCGCGCCCACCCACGACAGCAGCGCGGCCCCTGCGTCACGTTCGGCACTGCGCTTCGCCCGTTCCGACGCGTATATCGTCTCGGTCGCTCGCGCCATGACGGTCACGGGGTTCTTCACGCGAGCCTGCTTGGCCATGCCGTCGGGGAACGACTTGTAGTTGAGCACCGCCTCGATCGACACGGCGTCGGTCGCATCCATGGACACCTTGTAGGCGGACTGGACGGATCCCTTCGGCGGGATGCGATCGTCCGACTCGATCCCTGCCGCGTCCCACAGCTGCACGGGGTAGCGTCCCTTCGCATCGCGCAGCACCGTGCCGAACCGGCGGCTCCCCAGGAGGGTCTT
>CAYWCB010000015.1:3166-19510 GCA_964456615.1 uncultured Eubacteriales bacterium
CCTCGAGCCACATCTGTCGGATCTCCGCCGCGCCCCCCGGGATGTAGTGGCCGGCCCCGACGTTCGCCACCGTTACCGTCACCTCACTCGTCGCCCCCCGCTCGAGCACGTCCGGTGCTTCGATGGAGAGGGTCGCGGCGGACTTGAGGATCTCGGTCGCTTTCTCGGCGTCGCCCAGGGGCACGTTCGCTCCCACGAAGGACATCTGGTAGATGTAGCTACGAATCGGCCCCAGCGCCGCCGCCCTGCCCGTGGCCGGACCGCCCATCGGGCGCAGGCTCATATGGCAGTCCTGGCAGACGATGCCCAGTTCGGCGTACGGTCCGTCCTTCCACTCCAGGTACGTCGCGTCCAGGATCACGCCCGTCGTCGGGTGCCTCACGGTGTGGCAGGTACCGCAGAACTCGGCGGTCGTATGGAACCCGGAGAACGCGGTCTCGTGGGAGGGCGACGAAGCATCCTTGAACTGGGCAACCTCTGGCTGGCGTTGCCGATCGGCTGCGTCGTGCCCGTCACCTGGTGGCAGAAGTCGCAGGTGACGCCCTCCCTGCTCTGCCTGGACAGCGGGCGCGTGCCGGTGGTCTGTCCCGCCATCGTGCCTATCGGCGTATGACAGGAGTCGCAGAACGTGCCGAGCGCGCCGCCTGAGGCCTTGTTGGCCTGGGACTTCTTCAGAACGTACACGGGATCGGAGAGCGCCTTCGCGTGCATCGAGTCCGTCCAGTCGCCCAGTTGCTCGCCGTGGCAGACGCACGTACGGGCCGACTCGAAGTGCTTCGCCGCGATGCGGGGCAGCGCACCCGCCTCACGGGGGATCAGTGCTGCGACAGACGCGACCGATATGGCCGACAGGACCAAGACCGCAGTCCGTGCCCAACGGTATCGGCGGGAAGCGCGCACGCCCATCAACGTGTCCTTCGTCGTTTCACACGGCCTGGGGAGTCCCGGTCGCGAGGTCGGCCTGCCGCAATAAGCATAGCCGACGCACAGCGAGGGCCCCGACGCGGTGCCGGGGCCCTTGTGTCGTTCGGATGCGTGGCGGGTGCGTCAGGCGGCCGCCGACCTCGACGCCTTCCTGTTCGCCACGATCCCCCACACGATGATCGCGAAGATCGCACCCATCGAGCCGAGCGCGACGAGGAGGTTCGGCAGGTCGCCCGGCTTCGTGAACTCCGTCGCCGCCTTGGCCTCTTCGGCGGTCAGGTCGGGTGGGGGCTCCGGGTAGACGATGAGAGCGCCCGTCTGCGTGGCGGCCGTCGTCGCAGGCGTGGCCTTCGTGGTCTTCGCCTCTGTCGCGAGTCCGACCCCAGGCATCAGGAGCGTGGAGAGAACGAGCAGGCATGCGAGCGAGAGCACTGGGCGCTTCATCAGGTGACCTCCGGCATGGCAGGGCCGCCGTCCTCGCGGCCGTTCGACGCCGACGATACCACAGACCAGCGGCTTCGTCCCCCTCCGCGACTGCCTGGACCGCCCGCCGAATGGGTACCCTTGGACTGACGGATCGTTCACTACTGAGAGGATGGTGCACCCATGGTCGAGATGTACCGCTGCAAGAGCTGCGGGTACTTCCACGTCGGACCGGCTCCGGAGCGGTGCCCGGTCTGCGGCGCGTCCCGGGACATGTTCGTCGAATACGCCGGCCCGGGCGATCTGAGCGGCACGAAGACGCTGGAGAACCTCAAGGCCGCATTCGCCGGCGAGTCGCAGGCGAACCGACGCTACACCTTGTTCAAGCGCATCGCGGAGCTCGAGGGCGCGCCCGCTTCGGCCATCGACGCGTTCGACCGGGCCGCCGCCGAGGAGACCGCTCACGCGCTCGGACATCTCGCCTACATGGGCGCCGTCGGCAGCACCGACGACAACCTGCGCGCCGCCGCCGCCGGCGAGGAGTACGAGTGCACCGACATGTACCCGGGCTTCGCTGAGACGGCCGAGGCGGAAGGCTACCCCGACATCGCCTACTACTTCCGCTCCGTGGGCCGGTTCGAGAACGAGCACCGGCAGGAGTACGTCGACGCCTTGGAGGAGCTCGAGTCCAAGGGGTGAGGTGGCCGAAGGACGTCCTCGGCGTCAAGGGGCTCTCGAGGGTCGAGATCTCTGAAGTCCTCGAGGGGCTCGGAGCACCGCCCTATCGGACCGGACAGGTCGTCCGCTGGCTCTACGGGCGGGGCGCCGGAACGTACGATGAGATGACGGACCTGCCGACGGGCCTGCGGGCATCGCTCGCAGGCCTGCTCGCTCTTCCGGTGCCGACCGTCGTGGAGCGCCAAGTCTCCCGGGTCGACGACACGCGCAAGTACTTGCTCAGACTCGCGGACTCAGAACTCGTCGAGGCCGCCGGGCTCCCAACAGCCGAGCGGCTGACCGTCTGCTTCTCGACCCAGGCGGGCTGCGCGATGGGATGCGCCTTCTGCGCAACGGGCACCGCCGGCTTGGTCCGCGATCTCGCGCCGGGAGAGATGGTCGATCAAGTGCGCGTCGTCGCAGAGGACTTCGGGAGACGGGTCTCCAACGCCGTCGCGATGGGCCAGGGCGAGCCTTTCGCCAACTACGACGCGGTCCTCGCGGGGCTTCGCTTCATGAACGACCCCGACGGGCTCGGAATCGGCGCGCGTCATCTCACGGTCTCGACGTGCGGCATCACCTCGGGCATCCGCAGACTCTCCGAGGAGCCCGAGCAGTTCACGCTCGCCGTCTCGCTGCACTCGGCGGTACAGGCGACCCGCGACCGCCTAATGCCCGGGGTACGCGGCATCCCGCTGCCGCAGCTCCGCACGGCACTGGTCGACTACGCATCGAAGACGGGACGCCGGCCGAGCCTCGAGTACGCGCTCATAGCCGGCGTCAACGACGCCGACGCCGAGCTTTCCTCCCTCGTCGACTTCACACGCGGGATGCTCGTGCATGTGAACTTGATCCCCGCCAACCCCGTCGACGGGCTTGAGGTCGAGCGCGCCTCCGCACAGCGGGCTCGCGCGTTCGAGACGCAGCTCGCGCGGGCCGGGATCGAAGCGTCGGTGCGCGCCGAGCGCGGCGCGGACATCGATGCAGCCTGCGGCCAGCTCAGGCAGAGGCGGGTACCCGGTCCGGAGTGACGGGGCACAGGGTGCCGAGGGCGGGGCATCCCGAACACACTCGGCGCTCGTATGCCGCGAGCGGCGCGAAACATCCCTCGGCGATCCGCGAGATGATGCCTTCGATCTCGGCTTCGAGCGCCGGGGCGTCGGCTCTCTCGTAGGTGAACGTCTCCTTGGGGCCGCTCAGCTCCGGTTCGTGGAAGACCACGTCGACATGCTCGATCGCAGGCAACGCCCCGAAGACCGCGAGGGCGTAGCAGGCCGACTGCAGGCGCCAGCGCTCCGACCCTCTCGAACCGGACCCCAAGTCCCCCGTCTTGTAGTCGATCACGAGCGCCGAGTCCCCGCCAACAGACAGCACGTCGATGGCCCCGTCCAGCGTCGTACCGCCGACATCGACGCCGAAGGGCGCCTCGCGACGCACCGTGGGGCCGGAGAGCGCGTCGCGCACGAGCGGGCTCGCGAGGAAGCGCGCGACGGCCTCGCGCGCCCTTTCCAGGGCCGCGTCATCGAGCCCGTTCGCGCGCGCGATCGAGCGCAACCGCTCTTCCGGAAGCCCCGTGTTCGGATCCGCGAGCCGGAGCGCCTGATGGATCGCCGCGCCCATCGCGCGCGGGTCGCCGGTAGTGGGCGGCTCCTCGAGCTGCCCGGGTCTCGCCACGTATGTGGCGTAGTAGCGATACGGACAGTCCAGATACGCCCGTAGTCTCGTGTACGAGATTCTCTCCGGGCGCGTTGGCCCGGGCCGCGCGCGCGGCTCACGCCGCGGATCGCCCGGCAGCGCATCGGCAGACTTCGGGCCATGGGTCTCGGCGCCTCGCTCCCCCGGTTGCTCCTCGTCGCACCGCTCCATGGGACTCGCGTGGCGGACGTGGAGGCGCGCCTCTCCGAAACACAAGTCGCGCGCACCGCTCGCGACCCTGTTCCCTGGTCGGGTCACGCTCGCTTCTCCGTCGGCATCGACGGGGCGGCGGGCGTCCTCTGCGCCCGGTCCGGCGTCCTCTGCCGCGTCGTCTTTGTACAGGCTGGCCGCGCGTGCCACCCAGCCGATCGGTGCGTCCGCGGGCGGCTCCTTGCCCGCATCAACAACCGCGAACAGCCCGAGCGCGTCGGTCGCGCGCGTGCATCCGACGTAGAGAATGCGCTTCTCCTCGTCGAGCTCACGCGCCCTGCGCCAGTCCCGGACGGCGACCGACGCCGGGGTATCGCGACACGACGCGAACGGCTCCTCGGCAGGCAGTCTCAGGCCGAGCGTGAGCCGTCCGTTCGGGCTGCCGCACTCGAACGTGGGCTTCGCGCTCCGCCCCCTGCTGCCGAGCTCGGCGAGCGCGACGACCGGGAACTCGAGACCCTTCGCCCCGTGGACGCTCATGATCCGCACGGCGTCCACGTCCTCAGCGGCTGTCGCAGCCTGCTGCTCGTAGCGCTGGTGCGCTCGCCGGTGATCGAGGTGCTCGAGGAATGCGCCCGGGTCGCCCGGCGAGAGCCGTTCGAACTCCGCCGCAAGCCGGGCGAGCTTGAGCACGTTCGCCCATGCGCGACGCCCGCCCGCCGCGAAGAGCGTCAGGTCGTATCCCAGACGCTCGCAGGCCGAGTGGATGAGGTCGTAGAGCGACGTCCGCCCCTGCTCGCGCCTCATCTCGCCGACCACGCCGAGAACGCACGCGAGCGCCGCCTCGTCGTCTTCGCCGAACGCCGGGCGGTCCTCGGCGACCGCGGCCTGCCACAGGCTGCGGCGCTCGCCCGCGCCCGTCGAAGCCGCCCCTCGCAGCAGGTAGAGAGCATCGTCGGAGAGATTCGCCAGCCTGCCGGCGAGCACCCGTACGAACGCCTCGTCGTCGCGCGTGTTGGCAACGACCTTGAGCAGCGCTTCGAGCTCCGCTATCTCCGGGGCGTCGAAGAACGTGCCACCGGACGCGACGAACACGTCGAAGCCGCGGGCACGAATGGCGTTCTCGAACGTCTCCGCACGGGTCATCGCCCGGAGAAGCAGGACGAGGTCGCTCTGGCGCACCCCATCCTCTCGCAGCGCTGCGAACCACTCTGTCACCGCGTCGGCTTCCGCGCGCGTCTTGCCGACATCGCTGCACTGTTCGGCGTCGAGCAGCGTGAGCTGCACGCGTGGGGAATGCGTGGGCCAGCGCGTCGCTCCTTCGTGGTCCCGAGACGGCTCCGGTGTTCCCACTTCGAGCCGCATGAAGTCGTCGGGCCAGAATGTGTCTGCCGAGAACAACTCGTTGTAGAAGGTCACGAGGTCCGGATGCGACCGGTAGTTCTCCGGCAGCGGGAAGACGCGCGCCTCATCCACATCCTGCCGGCGCCGGCGGAAGACGTCGACATCGGCGTTCCGCCAGCCGTAGATCGACTGCTTCTCGTCGCCGACGGTCGCCAGCGCGTGCCCGGCGAGCGCCGAGACCACCGAGAGCTGGAGCTCGTTCGTGTCCTGGAACTCGTCGACCATGACCTCTGCGAACAGACCGCGATACCGGCGTGCGAGGTCGGGGCGGGTGTCGAGCAGGTCGCGCACCGCGAGCTGGAGGTCCTCGAAGTCGAGCAGACCACGCTCGGACTTGGCGACCGAGTACTCGTGGGAGTACCGCTCCAGCAGCTGGAGGAACCCGCTCGCATATGCCGCCGACTCGTGCTCGGCCGCCGCTCGCAGGAGAGCTTGTACCTGCTCTTCGGCGGCTACGGCGAGCGGCTTGGCCTGCTCGCGACATCCCTTGCTCTGCTTGAACCCGGAAGCCGCGCCGAGGACGGACGCCCCCGCCTCGGGATCGGCTGCATCGATGCCCCCCAGCGCCTCGACGAGGCTGCCGAGCGCTTCGATGTTCTTCTCCTCGGACGCCTTCCGTCCGGAGAGCTCGAGCATCTCGGAAAGGAGGGCGCGAAAAGCGGCCGTCGACTCCTCCAGCGCTTGGGCGAGACCGACGGGCGGCGGCTCCAAGGCATCGCAGCCTAGACCCAGCGAGCGAATGTGTTCGTCCGCGGAGCGGACACCCGCGTCGAGCTCGACAACGTCGTAGTCGGCGAGCAGCCGCTCGATGTGCGCCGAGCCTGACAGCGCGGTGACGGCGCTTGCGAACGCTCGCTGGCGGAGCAGCCCGGACTGCACCTCGTCGCAGACGGCGAACGACGGATCGACCCCGGCCTCGAACGCGTGTCGCTTCAGAAGACGCCTGCACAACCCGTGGATGGTGGATATCCACGCACGTTCGGTATCTCTTGCGGCCTCGATGCCCACCTCGCGGCCGAGCGTTCCGCGTATGCGCTGGGACAGCTCGCCCGCGGCCTTGTCCGTGTAC
The DNA here is from genome assembly GCA_964456615.1 of uncultured Eubacteriales bacterium. Classification (GTDB taxonomy): domain Bacteria; phylum Actinomycetota; class Coriobacteriia; order Anaerosomatales; family CAVRZR01; genus CAVRZR01. Next base: position 9,549 of record CAYWCB010000015.1, read on the forward strand.
GTGATCGCGACGAGACTGTCGAGGGGCTGCGTTGCGCCGGCCGCGCGCTGCTCTTCGACGAGCCGGACGAAGCGTGCGGTGAGCACCCGGGTCTTGCCCGAGCCGGCCGCCGCCGCCACGAACACCCCGCCCGCCGGGGCCTCGACCGCCGCCCTCTGACGCTCGCTCAGGCTCATCGGCGCACCCCTGGGCAGAACCCTCTCAGTCGACACCTGTCGCATGCCTTGGCGTCGAGCGGCTCGGCGGGTATGCGCCCCTCACGCATCCGGTTCACCGCCTCGCCGGCCCGCCGTTCTGCTACGCCGATGATCTCGGCGATGTCGTCCGGCGCCGTCCTGTCGGTGCTGACGAGGCCCGCGCCGGCCACCTCGTCCGTGTAGAAGCCCCGGTTCAGTTTGAGCCTCACGTTCTGCCCCGATACGCGGCGGTAGAGGCCGGCCGCGACGGGAGCGCCGAAGGCCGCCGAGGCGACCCGGGCGTAGAGCGCGAGCTGAACGAGGCCGCTCCTCTCGAACTTCGTCGCCGAGTGACCTGCGTCGACCGTGCCGGTCTTGTAGTCGGTCACGACGAGCTCGTCGTTCGGGCCCCGGTCGACGCGGTCCATCCGCCCGCGCAGCTGGAAGCCCGCGAACGTGGCCACATCCGGCCCGAACGCGAACTCGAGCGCCATCGGCTCGAAGCCGGGGAGGAAGACGGCATCGGCACGAAGGAAGCCGAGCACCAGCCTGCGCGCGACTCCGGCTGTCGACCATTGTGCGATCGTCGTGGCCTCGCCCCGTTCCTCGATCACCCGACGGAGGACCTCGCCCGCGAGCCCGAGCACCTCGCTCACGTTGTCCTGCGACACCCTCGCCTGCCCGAGGACGTCCGGAAGCTGCTCGTACACCCGCCGCAGGGCCTCGTGGACAAGACGCCCCCGCTCCGTCGCTTCGACCTCGAACTCGAGGCCCTCGGCCCGCACGACACGCTCGTGGAACCACGCGTACGGGCACCTGAGGTAAGCCTCGATCTCGGTTGCCGAGAAGACCTGCCGCTCGCACAGCGCAGCGAGCACCCGCTCATCAGTGAGTAGTGCGTCGCGACGCCTCGCGCGTCTCGCCGCGAGGGCGACAGCGCCAGCGCCTTCCGCGCCCCCCGACACCGCCGCCCCAAGAGCGGCCTCCCGAAGCGTCCTGCGCCGAGAGGGCGGCGCGGCGTACGCGGTCCCCCGCCCGTCGAAACCGAGAACCTCTACCGGGGGCATCGGTTCGTCGTCCACCACCTCGGCTTCGGGCCGTCTGTACAGGTCCAACAGCTCCTCGAGAAGCCATGAGGCCGCGAGATCGGAACCATCCGACGCCGCCACCTGGCGGCTCAGCACGAGGCGCTTCGTCGCCCTCGATGCCACCAGATAGAACGTCAACCGCGCGGCATCCTGTTCGTCTCTCCGCAAGACCTCGATGCCTGCGTCCGCGAGCGCCGCAGCGACCCCCGTCGCTTGGAGCACATCCTCGCTCCGGGGCTTCGGGAAGTCCCCTTTCGACAGGCCGCCGATAATCACCACCTGGAAGCGCTTCGAGCGCGCGCGGGACGCCGACATCACGCGCACCGCCCCCGCCCTGAGCGCCTCGACCACAGCGATCCGCGTGTCGAGGAAGGCGTCGATCAACTCGCGGCTGCTGCCCAGGGCTCCCGGGCGGTCGCCCAGGCTCGACACGAGCCGCAGGAACGCGCGATGCGCCGACGCGTCGGCGATTCCCTCCGCATCAAGGGTCTCGCCCGTTGCCGCGTAGGCGTTCTTGAGCAGGGCGTCCGCTATCGAGTGCCATTTTCTGCCATCGCAGCCCAGCTCGCGCTTCGTCTCTTCCTCGATCATGTCCGCGGCTGTGTAGACGACGCTCGCGGCCTGCGGATCTTGCTCATGGAGCGACGCCCTGAGGCGATCCGGCCGGTGGACCCGATGACATCGCCACCGCGCCTCGAGAGCCTCTGCCGCTTCCCGCGACACCCCGGAGTACGGGGTCCGCAGGAAGCCCAGGAGATCCGACCGCGACCCACCAGCCGCGAAGGCCGACAGATGCGCGAGCGCCCGGCCCCACCCGGTATCCCGTGCCGGCCTCACGACGTCGAAGTCCGCCTCGATCCCCGCTTCCCGAAAGGCCTGCCGGAGCGCCGGAGCGTGCTCGCCCGCTTCTTCGAATACGACCGCGATCTGCTCCGCCGGGACCCCCTCCCCCACGGCGGCTTGGACCTCCGCAGCGATCCGATGCCCCTCCGCCTCTTCCCCGTACGCGTGGGACAAGCGGACGTCCCCAAGGCGTGGCGTGTCGAGCACGCTCTCAACACCGACGAAGAGGTGCGTCTCCACGTACCGCAGCTCCTCCGACGGGGTGTAGTCGCGAGGCGGCTCAGCCACCACCTCCGCGCCCGCCGCCGCGAGGCGCTCGATGAGCGGGTCCAGTGCCCGTGTCGCCGGGAAGCCCTCCTGCCACGGAATCGCGAGCCAGACGTCTGTGTGCCGTGCCGCAGCGACAAGGAATCGCTCCTGGAGTGCCGTGAGGTCCGCGAACCGGTTCGCCACGAGTGGTCCGCCGAACCACGATGCGCTCATGGATCTCTCCAGCAGGCGGACAGCTTCCGCGCGCTCGATGAGCTGTGCTTCGACCAGCAGACCACGATAGGCGGAGAGGATCTCCGCGATCTCCCTGGCTGCCCCCGGGGCGAGCCGAGCATGCTCGATAGGCGCGGCGAGATTCGCCACGAGTGGCTCGAGCAGCCGCGTGAAGCCTGCGCTCTCCCCCGACGAGCGCAACTCCGTCAGCTCGCACGCGCGGGAGGCGCGTCGGAGGACGGCCGAGCGCTCGGTGGGCCCGACGACACTCCTGCCATCCCCGTAGATCGCCCAACAGTCGTCGATGCAGTCGTCGAGCGCGGCGACCGTCACGCCGAGCCCGGGCCCCTGGAGCGCGAACTCGCGCGCCACCGCCATCGCGTCAGGCCTCGAGGGGAGTGCGACGACCGGCGCACCGCCGTCGGCAGCCGAACGCCGGACCACGTCGTAGAGAACGCCGGTCTTCCCAGCGTTGGGTCTTCCGACTACGAGCGTGAGCGACATCCGGCCTCCCTGTTCACACAGGAAGCTTGCGATGCCGCTCTGACATCAGGACGGGCGCGCCTCGGTGTAGCGCTGGACCCCCTCACGCAGCTCCCGTACCTTGCGCCACGCAACCTCCTCGTCCCTGCCGAGCAGGTGCTCCACCCTGCCGCCGATCGCGCCGGCGGCGTGTTCCGCCCGCTCGGCGAAACCGCGTGCGATCCCGGCGGCGCGCTGCGCTTCGTCGGCTATCCGGCGTCGCGTCCTCGTGCCGGGTGCAGGCGCGAAGAGCAGGCCGAGAACGATGCCCACGACAACCCCCGTGATGAGCCCGATCACGAGCATCGTCAGGTTCTTCTTCATTCAGCCACCTCCGGGGCATCCGACGGGCCTTCGCCTTCGATGAGGAGACGGTAGATGCGCTCCAGGTCCTCCTCGCCGTGGAACTCTATCTCTATCTTGCCCTTGTCCTTCGCCTGTCGAACTCGCACGTTCGTGCCGAGCATCCGCCGCAGCTTCCTGGCGACGAGCTTGAACGACTTCGGCGTCGCCGGTCGTTGTGGGCGCTCCGCGCGCCCGGCTGCGACGAGCCGCGCCAGGTTCTCGGCCTCGCGCACCGACAGTCCTTCATCGACGAGCTTGCGCGCCAACTTGAGCCGCGCCGTCTCGTCCGGCACCGCCAGCACGGCCCGCGCGTGCCCGGCGCTCAGTTTTCCCTCGTAGACGAACTCCTGGACCTCTTCCGGCAAGTCCAGGAGCCGCAAGGCGTTCGTAATGGTGGAGCGCGACTTGCAGACCTTGTCCGCAAGCTCGGCCTGGGTCATCTGGTACTCGCCGAGGAGTCTCCGATAGCCGCGCGCCTCCTCGATGGCGTTCAGGTCCTCGCGCTGCAGGTTCTCGATGAGCGCGATCTCGAGAGACTCCGCCTCGCTCGTCGTGAGCACGCGCACGGGGATCTTCTCAAGGCCCGCCGCCTTTGCCGCCCTCCATCGGCGCTCGCCTGCGATGATCTGGTAGCCGTCGCCGAGTGGACGCACGATGACGGGCTGGAGCAACCCGACCTTGCGGATCGAGTCCGACAGCTCGCCGATCGCTTCCTCGTGCATGTCGGTTCGGGGCTGTGCCGGATTCGGCACCACGAGGTCCACCGACAGCTCCGTCGGTTCGATCGTCTGCGACTCCTGAGCCGCGCTGGGTATGAGCGCGGACAAGCCGCGCCCGAGTCCTCGCTTAGACACGTTCCATCACTTCCCTCGCCAGCCGCTTGTACGCATCGGCTCCCTTGCCTGACGGATCGTAGAGTGTCACCGGCTGACCGAAGCTTGGAGCCTCGGACAGTCGAACGGTCCTGGGTATGAGCGTGTCGAACACCTTGTCGGTGAAGAAGTGGCGCACTTCCTCAACCACTTGCTGCGCCAGCCTGGTACGCGAATCGTACATGGTCATGACAACGCCGAAGACCTCCAGGCCTGGGTTGAGGTGCGTCTTCACCAGCCTCACGCTGTCGAGCAGCTTCGACAGTCCCTCGAGCGCGTAGTACTCGCATTGTATGGGAACGATGAGGCCGTCCGCCGCGGTGAGCGCGTTCACCGTCAGGAGACCCAGGGACGGCGGGCAGTCGACGATCACGACTTCGAACTCGTCGATCACGGGTTCGAGGATCGATTTCAGACGGCTCTCGCGACTGAACGCCGACACGAGCTCGATCTCCGCCCCCGCCAGCTGGATGGTCGCCGGCACGACGAACACACCCGGAACCTCCACCGGCTCGACGATCGTCCCCAGCTCGATCTCGCCGAGCAAGGCATTGTAGACGCACAGCTCGCGTTGGTTCTTGTCCAGACCGAATCCCGTTGTCGCATTGCCTTGGGGGTCGAGATCCACGAGCAGGACCCGTCGGCCGAGCTCCCCGAGGCCGGCGGCCAGGTTCACAGCGGTCGTGCTCTTGCCCACGCCGCCCTTCTGGTTCACGACCGCCAGCACGAGCGGCCGTTTCCGCTCGTGCCCGATATCGTCGCCCATGCCGTCCCCTCCACGTCTCTGGGTCGCGCGCGACAAGCGCGCGTCAGCGGATTATACGCGAACGCGTTCGCGGAGCATACGTCACGCGAGCGGTTTTCGCTGTGCCCTGCCTGGTCTTCGCGGAACGCGGGTTTCTGGCACCTCCGCCGACCGTTCGAACACGACGAGGGCGCGCCGGCCCCCGCTCGGCAGGCGCGTATCCCGGCGGCCGACGAGTTCCATTCCCACCTTGTGACCCGCAGCTACACCCCTCTCCAGCTCGTCCTCGGTCACCTCGCCCTTCAGCGCGATGAGGACTCCGTGCGCGGTCAGAAGCGGGGATGCCAATTCGACGAGCGACGCCAGAGAGCTCACCGCGCGTGCCGTTACAGCCGAGTAGACAGCCGGCGCCTCAAAGGCCAGCAGCTCCGCTCTGGTCTGCTCGACCGCGAGATTGCAGTACGGCGCAAGAAGACCCGTCATCTCTCGGAGGAATCGTGCTTTCTTGCCCACCGACTCCACCAGCGTGACGCGCCGTCCGCTCGCGACAGCCAGCGGGACGCCCGGATACCCGGCACCGCTTCCAAGATCTGCGACCGGTCCCGGAGGCGCGGCTTCCAGCTCCGGCAATGCGGTCAGGGAATCCACGATGTGCAGCTCCGCCGCTTCGCTTGCGTCCGTGATCGCCGTCAGGTTGTGCACTACGTTCGCGGCCAGAACCGCATCCAGGTGCATCGTGAGCGCGTCAACGGCGCTGTCCGGCAACGCAAGCCCGGCTGCGCGGAGCGCCTCTGCCACGATGCTGTGGGTGTCTCGAGGGTGTTTCACGTGAAACCTCCGATGGCGATTCTAGCCAATGGTTTCACGTGAAACATCTCGCTCGGTCGATGGATCGTCGTCGCGCATACCCGGCATGCTCCGCTCGGCACCCGATCCGGTCCCTTGCGAAAGGGTGTCCCCGGATGCTCCCCCCACACAGGCGGCTCCGCGTAGAGCGGGATCGCCCTCGTGGGGCGGGACAGACCGGTGAACAGCCCGCGCGCCTATCTCGGCAGCACGACGACCTGGCGGTAGGGCTCGTCGCCCTCGCTGTGGGTCGTCACCCTCGTGTCGCTCCTCAGCGCGATGTGAACGAGCCGGCGCTCGTACGCCGTCATCGGGCGCAGCTTCACGGGAGCCCCCTGCCGCGCCACCCGGTCGGCGGTCCTGCGGGCAACGTCCTCGAGCTTCTCGCGGCGCCTGTGTCTGTATCCCTCCACGTCCACGACCACCGGGTAGCGGAACCCGAGGCTGCGATTGGTGATCGCGGACACAAGGGCCTGCAGAGCGTCCAGTGTCCGACCATGCCTGCCGATGAGCACCGCACCGTCCGCTCCGACAATGTCGAGGATGATCTCCCCCTCGTCGCCTTCGTATTCCTCGATGGAGGCCGAGATGCCGAACGCCGGCAGGATCTCTTGGATGACGGCCACGGCCTGATCCGCGACCCGGTCGAGCTCGTCCTCGGAAAGCTCGGGGACCTCGCCGCGCTCGTCCGGTCCCGCCTGCTCTGGGCCGACCTCGGCGTCGCCTAGAAGCTCGCGGGCGACCTCCCATGCTTCCTCCATCTCGCGAAGGTATTCGTCCTTGATCCACACGCGCACCTTCGCCGTCCGCTCGCCTCCGATCCCGAACAGCTTCCGACCCGACTCCTCGAGCACCTCGTACTCAACGGCGTCCTGCTGAACGCCGAGCTCCTCGAGCGCGATGTCGATAGCCTCGGCCACGGTCGGGGCCTCGGTGGTGACCTCTGTATCCATCGTCTATGCCTCCTGCGGTGCTTCCCGCTTGTATGAGCTCATCAGGATCTGTTGCTGTGCGACCTGCCACGCGCTCGACGTCACCCAGTACAGGAGCACTCCAGCAGGGCTGATCCACCCGAACCAGAGCATCATGATAGCCATGTAGACACCGATCATCTTCTGCTGCCGATCGCCCGGCATCAGCTGCTGCGGCAACCACACGCTCAAGGCGAACAGGATCGCAAGCACGATGTAGGGGAGCGCCGCCAGCACGCCCTCGTTCCCCCACATCCACTGCGGCGACCTGGTAATATCTGGCACGAGGAACAGGAAGTTCTTCGTGGCCTCCGGGTTGTCGGCCAGATACACGGGCAAACTGGGCGGCTTGGTCCCAGCGAGCACCTGGAAGAGCGCGATGAACACGGGCATCTGCAGGATGAGAGGGAGACACCCGCCGAACGGGTTCACCTTGTTCTCCTGGTAGAACTTGAGGGTTTCCTCCTGCAGCTTCTGCTTGTCGTCTTTGTACTTCTTCTGCAGCTCCTTGATCTTCGGTTGGATTCGCTGCATCTCGTACATCGACCTGGTCTGCTTGACGGTCAGGGGCATGAGCACCAGGCGCATGGCAACGGTGAGCAGAACGATAGCGATGCCGTAGTCGCCTGCGGCACCATAGAGGTAGTTCAGCACATCCAGGATGAACTGCTTGATCTCACCCCACACGGGCGGGACCTCCTCGTCCTACGCGGCTTGGCCGCGGTTTCAGTCTCATCTCAGGGCACCGGGTCGTGCCCGCCGAGGTTCCACGGGTGGCAGCGTGCGATGCGCTTCACGGCCAGCCAGCCGCCTTTCACCACGCCGTAGCGCTCGACCGATGTTACAGCATATGCGGAACAGCTCGGTGTGAAACGGCATGTCGGCGGGAAGGCCGGCGAGATGAGCTTCTGGTAGCCGCGGATCAGCAGCACGACCGCATGCCTTGGCGCCTGTAGGATCGCCTGCGAGGTCGCGGTCACGGCTGTTGCGCCCTGTCGAGGACGGAGCGTATCGCTGCATCGATCTCGTCGGTGTCGGCCCGTGCAAGGCCCGGCCGCGCCACGAGGATCACATCGAGCGTCTTCGGCGGTCCGCCCGCCCGCCTGATGCCCTCTCTCAGTAGGCGCTTCAGCCTGTTGCGCACGACCGCGCCGCCAAGTCGCCGCCCTGCCACGAAGCACACGCGGCCTCCCGATGCGTCGGCGGCCGGCGCGACGAGCGCCATCAACAGGGGGTGGGGGATCTTCGCAGCGGTCTCGAACATCGCATCGATCTCACGCGACGAACGGATGGTCTTCATTGCCGCCTCCGCCGACCGCGTGGCGAGCGTCACGCGCTGAGTCGGGCCCGCCCCTTCCGGCGACGGGCGGCGAGGATCGCGCGTCCGCCGCGGGTTGACATGCGTGCACGGAAGCCGTGCGTCTTCGCGCGCTTCCGGGTGTTGGGCTGGTACGTCCTCTTGGGCACGATTCCTCCGATCGGATCTCCGGGCCTCCCGGAGCAAAGCCGTGTGATTATACAGACGCCGTTTTCGTAGTGTCAACGCGCTCTCCGTCGCCGGCCCCAGATCGCCCGGATCGGCTCGTTGAGACCTTCTCGCTGCTCATAACGGTGCGCTGCGGGGCGACGGACATCCGACGCAAATCTGTGGACACTGTGGAAAAAGCAGGTTTGACGTTGCCGCGCCCTGTGGATAACTTGCCTTCGAGGTTTGTTGCGCGTTTGCGCGCTCTGCTAGACTCGGCTCTGCTGTTCGACTACCCAAGACTACTTGCATCACCTTGAGAAATGCCGTTTGTCGCCCGCTAGCGACCGCTTGTCCGGGCTTCGGGTGGTGGGCTCGCCAAGATCTTCTACACATCGGTGGGTCGCCGATCAGGAGCGGGCGCGTGCCGGGAGCGGGTTTCCACACCACTCCCTCGCGAGCGGGGTGTTTTCCACCGATTCGGTCGGCCGAGGTGGTCCCTGAACGCGTCTGCGCTGCAGCGTTCGCTCGTGGGATACCCTCCGCCGGGGGTGAGTGTCCACAGATGTGGAAAGTGCTGTGGAAAACCCAGGAAAGCCCTGCTAGGTGCATGCGGCAGCTCTCTTCCAGGGCGGTCGGTGCGGTCGGTGCGGCCTCCGGGGCCGGACGATGCCCGCAGCCGGATACGGGATGGTCGAGGGCGGGAACGGATTCTGGCAACTGTAGAACGACGTCGCGCGCAGGCGCGCGCGGCTTGAAGTGCGAACGGGGGGGCTTTGAAGTCATCGTTCTTCGCGGAGCAGCTCTCCGGAGCGGGTCGGTCGCTCGCCCGGCTGGGCCCCGCCGCGACCCGGCTCTCCGGAACCGCTGAAGCCCCGCTGGCGCCCTCCGATTTCTATCGGCCGCCTCGTGAGCCGCAGTCAGCATCACCGGATGACGTCTTGCGTCCCCGCGAGGCTGCCCGCATCGCCATCTACGACGGAGCGGGGGCTGCACCGCGCGTGGAGGAGGTGGCTCCTGTCGAGACCGGCGAGTACATCTCGCTGCTCGCCACGAGGACCTACGAGCTCTCGAAGGCGCTCAGGGGCCGCGTCCCGTTCGAGGTGATATCCGAGATCGTAGAGAACTACATCCACGCCCGCTTCCGAGGTCCGGTGGTCACGATCCTGGACTCGGGGAACACCATCCGCTTCTCTGACCAGGGTCCCGGCATCACGGACAAGCAACGGGCATTCGAGCCCGGGTATACGACGGCGTCTGCGGATATGAAGCGCTACATCCGAGCCGTGGGCTCGGGTCTTCCGCTCGCGCGGGAGTGCCTGTCCTTCCATGACGGGACGCTCGAGGTCGAAGAGAACCTCGACTCGGGGGCGGTCGTGACGGTACGCGTCGCCGCTTCATCGGGGAGTTCCTCGGCCGGGGCACGGTACGGCGCGCGCTCACCGGTCTCTTCGGCCGCGGTCTTGGCTCTTCCGACCGAAGGCCGCGAGGTCCTGCGCCCGGTAGTGGCGAGCGGGATGGAGCCGGCCGTGCCTCTCTGGCCGGAAGAGCACGCCCTGCGGCGGCTGGGCGGCTCGCCTCGGCTGTCGAACCGCCAGAAGCGGGT
>CAYWCB010000016.1:0-18207 GCA_964456615.1 uncultured Eubacteriales bacterium
GTCGGGAAGAGCCAGTCGCTCGAGAAGGAGAGAACGAGGAAGCGCTCGGGCATGTCGGCGACAGCCTCGGCGAGCGTCTCCGAGTTCCCGCACAGATCGAAGTAGTCCATCGCCTTGGTCATGTAGAGGTAGGTGTTCGCGTCGAACCGCTCGATGAAGCGCTTGCCCTGGTGAGCCAGGTAGGACTCGACCTCGAACTCGTGGACGAACTCGAATGCGTACCCGTTCCGGCCGCGGAGCCTTCGACCGAACTTCTCGTGCATCGACTCGTCCGACAGGTAGGTGATGTGCCCGACCATGCGCGCGATGGCGAGCCCGGCGTCCGGCTGCTCGGCATTGCCGTAGTAGTCGCCGTCCGCAAAGGCCGGGTCTTCGAGGATCGACTGGCGTCCGACCTCGTTGAACGCGATCGCCTGAGCCGCAAGGCGGGACGTGGTCGCATCGGCGATGACCGACGCGACGCGCTCCGGGTATCGCTTGCCCCACGCAAGGGCCTGCATGCCACCCATAGAACCGCCGATGACGCCGGCGAGGCGGTCGATGCCCAGGTGGTCGAGCAGACGGACCTGCACGTCGACCATGTCCTCGACGGTCACGAGCGGGAACCTCCGTCCGTACGGTCTGCCGGTCGCGGGGTCGAGCGAGCCTGGGCCCGTCGTGCCGCTGCACCCGCCGAGCACGTTGCTGCAGATGACGAAGAGCCGGTTGGTGTCGATCGCGCGTCCGGGCCCCACGACGGGCTCCCACCAGCCCTCGCGGGCCGAAACACCGGGACCTTCGCGGCCGTCGTCCCCGCTCGTGACGTGCGAGTCGCCCGACAGGGCGTGACAGACCCACACGGCGTTCGAGCGGTCTTCGTTCAGCCGGCCGAACGTCTCGTAGGCCACTCGCACACCGGGCAGGACCGCCCCCGAAGAGAGCCTCACCTCGCCGTCCAGATCGAGCAGCTTCGCATCCGGCGGCGGCGCGCCGATGACTGTCGCGCACATCGCCTACACCTGCTCGAGCGCCTGCTCGAGGTCGGCCAGGATGTCGTCAATGTCCTCGATGCCGACCGCAAGACGCACGAAGTCCGGCCCGATACCAGCGCGCACCAGTTCTTCTTCGGAGAGCTGAGAGTGAGTCGTCGACGCCGGGTGGATGATGAGCGACTTCGCGTCGCCCACGTTCGCAAGATGGCTGAAGAGCCGTACCGAGTCGATGAGCGTGCGCCCGGCTTCCAGACCGCCCTTCACGCCGAAGACGACCACGCCGCCGTAGCCGGGCGCGAGAACGTCGTCCGCATTCGCCCTCGTCGGGTGATCGTCCAGGCCCGGGTAGCACACCCAAGCGACCTTGGGGTGCGATGCGAGGTAGCGCGCGACGGCGAGCGCATTGTCTGAATGGCGCTGCACACGGAGCGAGAGCGTTTCGACGCCGAGGAGGAACTGCTGCGAGTTGAACGGCGACAGCGCCGCGCCGAAGTCGCGCTGCAGTTGCACGCGCGCGCGTATGGCGAACGCGACGTTGCCGAGCCCCGGGAAGTCGCCGAACACGTCCCAGTACTTGAGACCGTGGTAGCTCGGATCGCCCTCGGTGAGCTGCGGGAAGCGTCCGCTGCTCCAGTCGAAGTTGCCTCCGTCCACGATCGCGCCGCCGATGGAGGTCCCGTGTCCGCCGAGCCACTTCGTGAGCGACTCGATGACGATCGCCGCGCCATGCTCGAACGGGCGGCATAGGTACGGAGTCGCGAAGGTGTTGTCTACGACGAGCGGCACGCCCAGCTCGCGCCCCGCGTCCGCGAGCGCGCGCAGGTCCGGCACGTCGAGTCGCGGGTTGCCGATCGTCTCCACGAACCATGCCTTCGTGGTGTCGTCTGTCTCACGCACGAAGCCGTCGACGTCGGTCGGCTCGACGAATCGCACCGTGATGCCGAGGCGCCGGTAAGTGTGGAGGAAGATGTTCCACGTCCCTCCGTAGAGGGAGGTGGACGAGACGATGGAGTCGCCCGAGCCGGCGAGATTGAGCAGCGCGAGGTTCTCGGCGGCGTGCCCGGACGACACGGCCAGAGCAGCCGTGCCTCCGTGCAGGGCGGCGATGCGCTGCTCCAGCACGTCGTTCGTGGGGTTCATGATCCGTGAGTAGATGTTGCCGAACTCGCGCAGCCCGAAGAGCGCGGCGGCGTGCTCGGTATCGCGGAAGTTGTATGCGACCGTCTGATAGATGGGGACGGCGCGCGACCCGGTGGTGGGATCGGGAGCCTGTCCGGCGTGGACGGCGAGCGTATCGAAGCGGGGGGTGGTCGAGTCGCTCATGGCAACTGCCTCACTTTCGGTCGTGTCGAGTGGGACTGCAGATGAGCCCGCCTGCTAGGCGAGCAGCGGAAGCCGCCCGGTTCCAGCGCATACGCGCGAAGACCCGGGCCGGGTCATCATCATGTCCATCATCGTCACGAACGAAAGCGTGAGTGCCACGGTCCTCGAATCCACCTCCTCTCACGCCGAGGATGCGGGTCATCATATCGAGCATCGGCGCGAATAGCCAGGTAATCAGCCATTATCCCGCCGAAAGGTGCGATTTGGACGGCGGACGGCCGAAGGAAGGCGCCGTGAGAAGCGAGGGCCAAGGCCCGCCCGCTACTCCGCTTCCCGCTACTTCGCGTTCGGATAGCTCCCGAGTATCTTCACCGTCCGCAGCTTGAGCCGAAGGCAACTCAGGGCAAGCTGCACGTTCTCGTCATCGACGTGACCCTCGAGATCGATGAAGAACATGTAGTCGCCCAGGGCGCGCTTCGTGGGGCGGGACTGCAGCTTCGTCAGGTTGATGCCGCCGTAGACGAACTCCGAGAGGATCATCAGCAGCGCGCCCGGCTTGTCGGCACGCAAGAACAGCGCGAGCGACGTCTTGTCGTGCCCGGTCCGTGGAGCCGACTCGCGCCCGACGACCACGAAGCGCGTCTGGTTGCCGGCGAAGTCCTCCACATCCTCGACGAGCACCTCTCCACCGTAGAGCTTCGCCGCCAGCGCGGGGCCGAGAGCCGCGGCACCAGGCGCGGCGACGACGGTTTGGACCGCCTCGGCATTCGAGTTGGCCGCCACGATCGGCTTGCCGGGCAATGTGCGCGCTATCCATTTCCGGCACTGGGCGGTGGCTTGCGGGTGGGCGACGATCTGCGTGACCTGATCGAGACCGATGCCCGGAGCGACGATGAGCGCGTGATGGATGTCGAGCACGAGCTCGCGGCTGATGAACAGGTCGTGATCGAACGCGAGAGCGTCGAGCGTGGCGTTCACGCTGCCCTCGACGGAGTTCTCGATCGGCACGACCCCCGCGTCAGCTCTTCCGGACTCCACAACAAGGAACACCTCGCCGATCGTCGGATACGCGACCGGCTCGACGTCCGGGATATCGAGGCTCAGCACCGCGACCTCCGAGTACGTGCCTTCGGGGCCGAGGAACGCATACCGCGGCATGGCCCGCCTCTCCCGGTTGGCGTGGTCGTGTCTGGCTCGCACTATACTCGGAAACACGTAGGTGGAGGTCGACGCCCGCCGGATGGGGAGAAGCCGATGGATCTCGAGCGCATAGTCCAGCTGCTCGCCGAAGTCGCGTCGGGCGAGCGATCGGTGGAAGATGCCGCCGGCGTTCTCGAGCGCCTACCCTTCGGGGAGATTGCATCAGAAGGCTCCACCGTCGACGCCCGCGTCGACCACCATCGCCAGATCCGCACGGGATTTCCCGAGGTCGTCTTCTGCATGGGGAAGACCCCGTCGCAGGTGCGATCGATCGCCCGCGAGATCCTCGACCACGGCGATGTGCTGCTTGCCACGCGCGCCACTGCGGCGCACTTCCAGGCAGTTTCGCAGTTCGCCGACGACGCGCGCTATTTCGAGGACGCGCGCGTCATCGTAGTCGATCGCAGGGCAGAGCGCCCCTCGGAGGGCCACATCGTGGTCGCCACCGGGGGGACGGCGGACGTGCCCGTCGCCGAGGAGGCCGCCATCTGCGCCGAGGTCATGGGCAACCGCGTATCACGCCTCTTCGACGTGGGGGTCGCAGGGCTGCATCGGCTGCTCGCGTATCGGGAGACCCTGGCCGACGCCCGTGTCATCGTCGCGGTGGCCGGGATGGAGGGCGCGCTGCCGTCGCTGGTCGCGGGACTCGTGCGCGTGCCGGTCGTAGCCGTGCCTACCTCGATCGGCTACGGAGCGCATTTCGAGGGGGTTGCGCCACTGCTCACGATGCTCAACTCGTGCGCCGCAGGCATCGGGGTCGTCAACATCGACAACGGCTTCGGCGCCGCGACTCTCGCGCACCGGATCAACCAGGCGGGCGTGAGCACCCCGGTTGTGGGCGCCACCGACCCGCCGAAGGAGCCCGGCGCCGACGCCGCCTCGAAGGCAGACACGCCGTGATCGCGCACCTCGACTGCTCCAGCGGTATCTCCGGCGACAAGTTCTTGGGCGCGCTCATCGACGCGGGGTTCTCAGCCGACGAGCTGCGATCCGCGCTCGCATCGTTCGGTCTCGCCGGTGAGGACATCGTCGTCGAGCGTGTGACCTCCGGCGGGATCTCGGCGACACGGATCCGTTTGTCCGAGGAGGCGGTGTCCGCTGCACAGCCGCTGCGACACCTTGCGGACATCCGAGGCCTCGTCGACGGCCTCTCGCTGACGGACTCCGTGAAGACGCGGGCACTCAACGTCTTCGAGCTCCTCGCCGAGGCGGAGGCGCACGTGCATGGCACGACCGTCGACGACGTGCACTTCCACGAGATCGGTGCGCTCGACACCGTGCTCGACGTCGTCGGCGTGGCGCTCGGGCTCGAGGCGCTCGGCATCGATCGTCTGGTTTCGACACCGCTGGCACTCGGGGGCGGGACTGCGGGGACCGGGCACGGGACACTGCCCGTGCCGGCGCCCGCGACCGCACGGCTCCTCATCGGCGTGCCCGTGCAGACCGGGCCGCTCCTGGAGGACGGCGAGTCGCCGGGCGAGCTGACGACGCCGACCGGCGCAGCGCTCGTGCGTGAGTTCGCCGCCGACTACGGGGCGGTCCCATCGATGCTGCCGAAGGTGGTCGGCTACGGGGCAGGGACTCGCGATCTCGGCTTCGCCAACGTGGCGCGGATCACCATCGGAGAGCCCTTGGGGCCCTGGGGCGCCATCGGCCCGGGCGGCGCGAGCGAGGGCCTCGCAGTTGAGACGGTCACGGTGCTCGAGACCAACGTCGACCACCTCACGCCTGAGGAACTCGCCTACGCAGCCGAGGAGCTCTTGCATGAGGGCGCGCTGGATGTGTGGCAGACCCCCATCGTGATGAAGAAGGGCCGAGCTGCCGCCGCGCTGTCCGTGATGTGCGAACCGTTCTATGCCGCCCGGTTCGCCTCGCGGATCCACGCCCTCACGGGGACGCTCGGCGTTCGGCACGCCAGCGTCGAGCGGAGCGTCATCGGTCGTGAGGAGCGCGTGGTCGACACGCGCCGCGGCGCGCTGAGAGTGAAGGTCGCGCATGTGAACGGCAAACTGCAGGGGCGCCCGGAATACGACGACATCGCACGCATCGCGCGCGAAACCGGGGCCGCCTTCGGACAGGTCGCCGCAGAGCTGGCGGCGGACATCGCCGAGGCGCTCGAACTCGAGTAGCGAGCGCCCTTCGGCATGTCGTCGCCTTCTCCGGACGACGCGCAGGTCACACGGCAGGGACGCACCGGCGCACGTCGAAGCAGACAATGCTGGGAATCAGGCCACGGAGGGTGTCCATGCCGAAGTCCGCGAAGCCGAGCACGGGGGTGAAACGAGCACCCGCCACCCGGGTCACGCCCGCCCGCGCGGACGGTCGCCTCATCGCCGTGGACAGGGAGGTCGGGCACCCCTTCGTGAACGAGGCGGTGCTCGCCGCGAGCGGGGACGGCCTGGTGCTCTTCTCGGTGGAGGATCGCATCACGTACCTGAATCCCGCCGCGAGCGAGATGCTCGGTGTGTCGCGCACCAAGCTCCTCGGCAGGGAGGTCTCCATCGATGCACTCGTAGGCATCGAGCCGCTGCCGTCGACCGATGTGCGCCGATGCAGAGACGTCATGGACTGCGAGATGAGCGACTGCCCCGCGTACGACAGCGAAGACCTGCGTTGCTGGCTCGTCAACGGGACGCTGTGCTGCACCGGACAGCCCGCGACGTTCGCAGAGAAGCGGGAACGGTGCCTCAACTGCGAGTACCACAAGGCGAACGCCGATGTCTTCGACCCGCTGCACTCCGACGAGTACCGGGAACTCGAGTTCGACGAGCCGAAGCGCGTAGTGAAGGCGCGCGTGAGCCCGGTCATCGATGCCGAGGGGCACTACATCGGCCGTGTGCTCGCCATGCACGACATCACCCACGAGCGCGAGATCGACCAGATGAAGAACGAGTTCGTTTCGACCGTCTCGCACGAGCTGCGCACACCGCTCACGTCGATAAAGGGCTACGTGGACCTCATCCTCGACGGGGATGCGGGCGATATCAACGAGATCCAGGAGGAGTTCCTCCGCATCGTCAAGGAGAACTCCGACCGCCTCGTCGAGATGATCAACGACATGCTCGACATCTCGCGCATCGAGTCCGGGCGCATAAGGCTCAAGGTCGAACCCGTGGACATGACCGAGTCCATCGAAGGAGCGGTCGATTCGTTCCGTGCGGTCCTGAACCAGACCGGCCGAAACGTGAAGACACGCGTACCGGAACACCTGCCTCTCGTCGCCGTCGATCGCGACCGCGTCGGGCAGGTCCTCATCAACCTCATCAGCAACGCGCTCAAGTACTCGCCCGACGGCGGTGACGTCACCATCACCGCCAAACACACCGACGGGTTCGTGCAGGTCTCCGTCGCCGACAAAGGCATGGGCATCAGCCGTGAGGACCAGAAGAAGCTCTTCACCAAGTTCTACCGCGTCGATTCTGCGATGACGCGGGAGATCGGCGGGACCGGGCTCGGTCTGTCGATCGCCAAGAGCATCATCGAGCTCCTTGGCGGGAGCATGTCCATCCGCAGCAAGCTCGGCGAGGGCTCAACGTTCTCGTTCAGCGTACCCGTCGCGGGAAGCGACCTGGTACGCACGCCGTCGCTCGAGGCACCCGACCACGTGGGCGGCACCGTGTTGGTCGTCGATCGCGACCCCGACGTCGCTGACCTCATCGCCACCTACCTCGTGAAGCGCGGCTACGACGTCTTCAAGGCGTACACGGCCGAGGAAGCACTCGCGCTGGCGCTCCGCGTGCGTCCGCGCGTGATAACGCTCGACGTCATCCTCGAGGGAGCCGACGGCTTCGAACTGCTGCAGTGCCTGAAAGACCACGAAGAAACGGCGGATATCCCCGTCGTAGTCCTCTCGATCATCTGCGACGAAGGTCGCTCGGTCCGCCTCGGGGCCGCCGAGTACCTCGAGAAGCCCATCGACCACAAGCGACTCATCGAGATCATCGACCCGCTCGTGGGCTCCGTGGCCTCGCCGGTTGCTCTCGTCGTCGACGACGACCACTCGATCCTGAGCCAGAGCCTGCGCCGCCGAGGCTTCACGGTCGCCGCCGCCTACGACGGGACCGAGGCGCTCGCCGCGATCGAGCAATACACGCCGGACGTCATCATCACCGACCTGCGGATGCCGCGAATGGACGGCTACGAACTCATCCACCGCGTGAAGACCTCGGCCGATTGGCGCGACATCCCCATCGTCATCATGACCGCTCACAGGATCGACCGGAGCCGCATCGATATCCTCGAACTGGCGGAAGGCCGGCTTTCCAAGCCCTTCTCGCCCGAGATCATCGCAGAGAAGGTCGAGGCCTTGCTCGAGCGCCGGTACGCGGAAGAGACAGCATCGTGAAGCGTATCCTCGCGGTCGACGACGAGCCGCACATCCTCAAGCTCGTAGCCTTCTCGCTCAAGGCGAAGGGATTCGACGTCATCGAGGCCACGGACGGGCTCTCGGCGGTCGAACTCGCCGAGAAGGAGCAACCGGATCTCATCCTGCTCGACGTCATGATGCCGGCGCTCGACGGCTACGAAGCATGCCGTCGGATCAAGGCCAATCCCAAGACAGAGCACATTCCCATCGTCATGCTCACGGCCAAGACGCAGATGACGGAGCAGAAGTCGGGTCTGGACGCGGGTGCGCTCGACTACATCTGCAAGCCGTTCACGCCGAAGGACCTCGTCGCACAGGTCAACGCATTCCTCGGCGAATGAGCAGGGAAGTAGGACTGGGAGCGCGAACCTAGGACTGATGGAGCCGTAGAGAGCAGGGTCGCTCATGGCTAGGATTCTCGTCGTCGACGACGAACCCTCGATCGTCAGACTGGTCACCGCGACACTCGAGAAGCAAGGGTACGAGATCATCCCCGCCTACGACGGCGAGGAAGCGCTCGTGAAGATCAAGCATCACCAGGTCGATCTCGTGCTACTCGACATCATGATGCCGCACCTCGACGGGCGCGAGGTCCGCAATCGGCTGCTCGCCGATCCGGCGACCCGCGACATCCCCGTCATCCATCTGTCCGCCGTCGGCGACTTCGAGCAGCAGCTCAACGCGGTCGAGGGCGGAGCCACCGACTACATCACCAAGCCCTTCGCGCCCGCAGACCTCGTCGACCGCGTGAAGGCTTTCCTCGATCCCTCGCGGCGCGAGCAGATCATGAAGGAGCACAAGGCCAAGGAAGCCAAGCTCCGAACGATGGTCGAGATCATGCACCGCAAGCGGGAGAGCCCCTAGCCGGACAGGCGTGCGGTCTGCCGTCGCGCCTTCATGTGGGGCGAAGAGGTGCGGCTTCGGTGCTTCCGGGGAAACAGCAGGGCCTGCGGCAGCGGGGCAGCCACCGCAGGCCCCTCGCGGCTTGCTGTATTTATCAGGCGCCCGCAGCCGCGGGATTCGGCGCCAAGACCCTGTCTTTGCGGGTGGATGATCGCGAGGGCCTCTGCCAGTAGTTTCGGCATTCCTGAGCGTGGGTTTAGCGCCGTTCGTCGCGTCGGATGTTCATCCGTCACAGAACGCGCGACGCCGTGCTCGCGGTAGCTCGCGGTAGGTCGCGGCAGCCCGATAGGCGGCGTCCGGAATCTAGGACGCGACCACCCAGCCGTGATGCCTCCGCACCACGAATCCCTCGCGCTCGAGCGCTTCGAGGATCGCGAGCGCGTGGCCTTCCGAGAGGCCTGCGGGTGCGCCGGCCTCTCCGGCGGTCACGTCCGCAGCCAGCTCCGCGGCCGTCCGGCCCGGCCCCGCGAGGACCGCGCGGAGCAGACGGGCGCGCTTCTGACGGTTCGAACCCTCGAAGTGCGACTGCCGCTTGTGATGCGCGCTGCGGCGGGAGGGATTCGGCAAGGCACGCTTCAGCCAGGCGCCGTAGTCGAGGAGCGCGTAGAACCACTCGCGAGGGTCCTCGCGATCCATCGTCAGCCCGAGCAACGGAAGGATGTCCCGATCCGCGACAGATTCCTGCTCCGGAAAGAAGTCGTGCAGGTACGCGGCCCTAACGTTCGTCTCCAGATAGGCCGCAGGCGAGCCGAAGGCGAAGACGAGGACGCCTGCCGCGGTCGTCCTTCCCACGCCCGGCAGCGCTTCGAGTGCTCTCGCATCGCGCGGGACCTGCCCGCCGTGGCGCTCGCTCAGGGTCTCCGCCGCCCGTTTGAGCCACATCGCCCTGCGGTTGTAGCCGAGCCCCTGCCACGCCCGCAACACGTGCTCCAGCGGCGCAGCCGCAAGGGCATCGAGCGTCGGAAACTCGGCCAGGAAGGCATCGTACTTCGGGATCACCCTGGCCACCTGCGTCTGCTGCAGCATCACTTCCGACACGAGGATCGCGTAGGGGTCGCGCGTCATCCTCCAGGGCAGTCCGTGCCTGCCGTGTCTCAGGTAGTGCGTCCTGACCCGTGAGCGGAACGCGGCGACCTCGTCAGGAGACGGGTAGCAGCAGGCGACGCCGACGCGCACGGCAGGATACCCGGTCATGCCACACCCCTCCTCATGTGCGCTTCGGCGGCGCGGCCTGTCGCATGCAAGACTAGCCGCACGAGCCGATTCGCGCAGCCGACCGAGGGGAGCGCGGCCTCGGAGCGGTTCGCGGTCGCCATGCGACAGACGAGCCGACACACGGCGCGTCGGCCCTGCTACAGCCCGGCAAGGAGGATCGAGCGCGCCTCGGAGTGCGCGAGTTCCGCCCCGATCACACTTCGCGCGGGACCCGGGCGGCCTACGTAGTTGCCCTGGATCGATTCGACGCCGAGCCTGCGCAGCACCTCGATCGCCGCACCGGTCTCCACACACTCTGCAACCGTGCCCATGCCCAAGCCGCGCGCCATCTCGACCATGGCTCTGACGAGGTGCTGCTCGTCCGACCGCTCCCCGAGCCGCTGTATGAAGCTGCCGTCTATCTTCAACGTGTCGATAGGCAGTTTCTGCAGGTGGAGGAAGGAGGTGAAGCCCGAACCGAAGCCGTCAAGCAACACACGGTGCCCGCTCCGCTTCAGCTCGCCCAGCACGTCCTGAGCCCGTCCGACATCCACGACGACCGCGCTCTCGACGATCTCGAGGCCCAGTCGCTCCGCGGTGAGGTTCGAAGCAGCGGCAAGCCGAGTGATGTCCGTGAGGAAGCGCTCGTCTCCCAGCGTTCTCGGCGAGACGTTGATGTTGACCCGCACGCGCTGGTCGTTGAACTCGCCCAGGATGCGTACCGCCTCTTCGAGCATCCAAAGGTCGATTTCGACGACAAGCCCCGTGCGTTCGGCTACGCCGATGAAGCTCGCGGCGGGAATGAGGTCGCCGTCGACGTCGAGCATGCGAACCAGCAGCTCGAAGCTGTGTGCCACGCCGTCGCCGAGGCTCACGATCGGCTGTGCGAACGCGCTGAGGGTGTCTTCCCGGACCGCCAGCTCGATCTGGTCCGCCCACGCCCTGGATCGCTCTATCTCGTCGTGCCATTCCTCGTCGCGCGTGAAGAAGACGCTCCGGGCCCTGCCCAACTGCTTCGCCCGATACATGGCCGTGTCGGCTCGAGCGAGCAACTCCTCGACCTCGAGCCCGTCGCCCGGGAACATGACGATGCCCATGCTTCCCCGCGCCCTGACGATGCGGCCTTCGAAGAAGATGTGGACCTTGGCGATCTCGGCGAGGAGCCGATCGCCGGCTTCGCCCGCCTGATCACGCGTTGCCACTGGTAGGAGCACGGCGAATTCGTCGCCACCGAGTCGTGCGAGGACGCTCTCCGCTCGAACCGACGCGCGCAACGCCCGAGCGATGTCGACGAGCAGCTCATCGCCGGCGTGGTGCCCGAGCGTGTCGTTCACGTCCTTGAAATCGTCGAGGTCGATCCAAAGGACCGCGCCCTCGGTCCCGTGACGCTTCGCGGACGCCAGTACCCGTTCAAGCTCCTCCTCGAACCGCCGCCGGTTCACGAGACCCGTGAGAAAGTCGTGACTCGCGATGTGCAGCAGCTCGTCCTCGTACCGCCTGCGGGCCGTCACGTCTCGGATGATGCCTTGCACGGCGCCGATACTCGCGTCTATCGGGCTGAGCAC
The DNA here is from genome assembly GCA_964456615.1 of uncultured Eubacteriales bacterium. Classification (GTDB taxonomy): domain Bacteria; phylum Actinomycetota; class Coriobacteriia; order Anaerosomatales; family CAVRZR01; genus CAVRZR01. The sequence goes on from CAYWCB010000016.1 coordinate 11,523, forward strand.
CATCTCGACGCTCAGCTCCTCGCCCTCGGCGGTGACGGCGTCGAGGTTGAGCGTCGTGCCCTCCTTCGCGAGTCCGCGTTCGAGCCGTCGCGCTACCGCCTTCGCGGACGGCAGCGTGAGCAGCACCGCGATGGGCTTTCCGACAAGATCCGCCGGGAGATAGCCGAACGCCCACTCGACCGCGGGGCTCACATAGGTGATCGAGCCGTCCGCGTCGAGGGTGAATACCGTATCGGTCAGGTTGTCTATCAGCAGCCGGGAGCGCGCCTCCGAAGCTGCAAGTCCGTCCTCGGCCGCTATTCGTCCCTGTACTTCTTCCTCGAGCTCCGACACCGCGCGGATCAGTTCGGCATTCCGTTCCACCACACGGGCCTCGAGCTCGTCATGCGCTCGCTGCAGCTCGGCGCGGGACTCCTCCAGGGACTCGAGCATGCGATCCACGTTCGCGCCCAGTGACGCTATCTCGTCGTCCCCGCCGACGAGGACTCGCTCCGTGTGACCGCTCTGCCGGATTCGATCTACCTGTGCGCTGAGCGACAGAATGCGGTCCAGCACGATGCCACGGATACCGTGTCGCAGCACCAAGGCCGAGCAGAACAGCGTGACAAGCAGCCCCCATGACAATAGTACGAGAGTGAACAGCGCGTTGCTTCGCGCCAATCGATCGGAGGCGATGACGAGTTGAGCGGCAACGTCACCATTGAGATCGATGAGGGTCGTCGTGCTCTCCAAGACCGAGGAACCCCCTGACCACACCTCTACCTTCTTGCGCGAAGGCCCCTCTTCGCGAGCGTCGGGAATCCCACGGATCTCTACAGCATGCTGCGTCTCGGCAGAAACGGCGTCGAGATGCGCCTCATCGAGCAGGCGGCCCAGAACGAGCGATCCTATCGGCCTCGCTCGACCTGATTCGGTGGGCTTGATGGGGGCCGATGCCACGAGCATGAGGCGATCGTTCGGCAGACGCACGATTCCCGAGACCGACGCCAGCATCCCTGAGGCCAGATTCAACCGCGGTGAGGCATGAAGGAGCTCGCTGACGCCCGGGAGTGTCGCAGGCGCGCCAGAGAACGACTCGGCTTGCACGGCGCTGAGGAGCTTGCCCATGGCGTCATAGACGGCGAACACATTGATGTCGAGGTTCCGCATGGTCGACGTAGCCAGGTTGTCGCTGAGGTAGTCCGGGTTGTCGCCCTTGACGAAGTCGTATGTCGCATCCCACGCGCCCCAGTCCCTGGCGTTGCCCGCCAGCTCCGCACGTTGGCCCGCCAGCTCGCTCAGCACCTGCTGCACTGAGATATCTGCACTCGCTCGATCTGCCTCGTTGGCGCTCACGAGGATCGCTGCGCTGACGCCGGCAACCAGCACCACGGACAGTACCGCCATGACGGTGGCTACGTGTCGAAGTACTCTGAGTTCCAGTCTCACCGGCCGGCGACCCTTCGCACCTAGTCGAGTTTGATGTGGTAGCGGCAGCGACGGCTCGACGGACAGTCCCGAGGTACGTCCCTTGCGGCGTACTGCCACGCGTCACCCTCCACGAAGCACACGCAATGGACGCGCTTCGCGCCGGATGGCAGCCCACGATCGAAGCGGTCTTCCTCGTCCGGGAACTCCCGCCACCACCCGCATTTGCCGCGAATCGGTTTGGTCAGGTCCATGGGGCCTCTCCGCGATCTGTGTACCGACGCCTCGACGAGCAAGCGAAGCCGCACGCACTGCCCGGCGTGCCCGGACATGCCTGCAAGCTCTGTGTGATGCATCGGCATGGGTCAGAAGAGCCTGTAGAGTGCAGGTATCCAGTTGGAAGGGCGTTTGCACGGGGTCCTTCGGACCGACGGGACGAGCGCACTGTGACCGTGCTCACATGACGCTCGAACCCATGACCCGCCCAAGCGGCGCCCAGCGAGGAGGAGCTATGACGGCGAGACCCGGCCAGAGAGTCCGCGTCTACTACAGGGGGACACTCCAGGACGGGAGCGAGTTCGACAGCAGCGAAGGTCGCGACCCGCTGGAGTTCACCGTCGGTTCGGGCGAGGTGATACCCGGTTTCGACGCGGCGATCGCCGACCTGGACGTGGGGCAGAGGGCCACGGTGACCATCCTCGCGTGCGATGCCTATGGGGAACACGTTGCCGAGGCCCGACAGGAAGTACCGCTCGATGCCTTCCCCGAGCCACCCCAAGCCGGCTGGGTTGTCGAGCTCTCCTCGGCTGACAGGCAGCGCATGGTGGCCGCGGTCGCGGAGGTCGGAATCGACACCGCCGTCCTGGACTTCAACCACCCGCTTGCGGGCGAGGACCTGACGTTCGAGATCGAGCTCGTTGAGGTCGTCGAGGAGGGCTAGGGGCTAGCGTCGCCGCTCGTTGCGGACCGGACAGCGGACCGGGGAACGGTGCCCTTCCACGTGCGCCACACCGCGTAGCCGACGCACGCGCCCAGCGTGTTCGCGATGAGGTCCCCCAGCGTGTTCGTGTAGTCGCCGACACCCGTGTTCGGTATCACCTGAACCGCGACGAACTCGATCATCTCGAGGATCGCGCCCAACCCGACGACGGTCATGACGATGATGAACCCGGTCATCGGACGCAGGTCGAGACCGGCCTCACGATAGATGTGCGCCAGGGCGAGAGCCGCGACGGCCGTGTTGAAGACATGCACGGCCATGTCGTAGCGCACGATGCCGAAGATCCAATACCAGTAGAGCCACGTGCCGTCCGGGCCCACCTTCGTGAAGCCGCCCAAGAAGTGCGTGATCACGGAGAGCTGCAAGATGCCGAGGAGCCACACCGGGAAGTCGTAGCGGCGCAACACGCGCCACACGAGACCGCCGAGCAGGAGCATCGCGGCCGCGTAGAGGCCGAACTCGAGCTCGGAGGATGCGTACGCGTACAGCGTCGTCGCGATGAGAATGACGGCGTTCAGTGCCATGAATGCGTCGAATGGCGTGAGCCTGAAGCGCCGTCCGCTCTCGTTCCCCGCCGCCGTCGATACGTCGACGCTCACTTCGCCTCGCCCCGCTCACCTGGATTGCGATGGTCCCGGCACCGGGCTCGCCTGCCCCACAAGTATGGGCGGGCACACGTCGAGCCGACAACCTGCTCGGCCGATGTGGCGCACACGAGCTCCCGGAGAGCAGAAGGTCCCCGTACCTCGGGGACCTTCGCTCTGGTTGCTGGTGCGGGTGAAAGGAGTTGAACCTTCACGGGCCTAAGCCCACATGGACCTGAACCATGCGCGTCTGCCATTCCGCCACACCCGCGTGCGCGAGACGACAGGGTAGCACCGCAGGTGGCAGCGCGCAAAGGCGAAGCTGGGGGCTACTTCGCCGGCACGCCTTGCAGGCAAACCATTCCTTGGCCTGCCGATCCCGCGTTCTGCGCCCACGTGGATGAATCTGAACGCGGCTTCTCTCGGCCGACTCAGCACAGTTCGCTCAAGTCCGTCGGCTTGGGCGGCACCCGGTTGCCCGTCAACCGTCCCGCCAGAAGCGAGAAGCCTCACTCAGCAGGCACACTACTCTCGCGTGGCGGACGCCCCCGGTTCTGCTAGCGCCTGGACCAGGTGTTGAACAGCCGCACGAAAGTCACGGTCTGTGCCGTGCCCGTACCTCCTGGCATTTCGGGCGGCAGCATGGCCGGCAGGTCAGGGTCGACGACCAAGTGCACGTTGTGACCATCGGCATTGCAGCCGCCGGCGACGAAGCTCCCCTTGACGCGGTTGTTGTTGCTGGTGAAGCGAACGGTTCCACCCACATAGAAGGCGCCCGCCATGCCGAAATCCCCTTTGAAGTCCTTCCTGGTGTTGCTGCCCGGCCCCGGGTTGGCGGTCATGTTGAACGGTGTCACGATCCCGAGAACCTCGGCTTGGCTCAGCGGGGTGTACTCGGGCGGGCTGTTCATCAGGAGTTCCCCCGTCTTGGGCAGAAGCCGACCGTTGAGCGTGACATTGCCCCTGACGATGAGAGTTCCGTTTCCCGTGTAGTTGCAGCTCGGGAGGGTCAGATCACCATCGACATAGACGACCCCGCTCACGGTCAAGAGGCCCCTGCCGTTCCCTCCGTTCCTCGTCCACTTCAGCCGTGTCGTGCCGGCGACGACAGAGTACGTGGTATCGACCGTTCTCGCGGTGATCGTCAGCGGGTGCATGCCCGGCTGAAGTGACGAGGGCTCCGGCGCCCACACCGGGATTCTGCCGTCCACCGTGACCGTGTTCCACGCGCTCCGCAGCTCGATGACGCCGAACGCTGGGAGCGTGATCAGCGGACAGTCGGCAGACCACGTGCTGAAACCCGCTCCGGTGATCGGGTTCTGTTCCGTCTGCGGAGCGTTGGCGAGCAGATTCATGGGCGCGTAGGTGCTGTCAACGCCCTTCTTGATGTAGCTCTGTCCGTTGTACACATAGACGTTGTTGTTGAATTGACGTGTGGCGACGCTGCCGGGCAATCCCCCTAGCCCTGCGACGCTGAAGTCGCCGGCGGTGTACACCGGGCCCCAGAAGTTCGTGGTGCTCCATCCATTCACAGCGCTGAGCCCGGCATCTGGGAACACATTCTTGTCCCAGAGGGAGAACGCCGGTGCGATGCGTTGCACGTACCGCTGGCTGACCGTCTGGGTGACATCCCGGTACGTGCCAATCGACGTGACCGTGTACGTCGTTGACGTGGATCCGGGGGTCAGCATCGCGGTCACGCTGCACGTCGCCTCGCCGACTGAGACGATCAAGGGCCAGTCGAACGCAGCGGTAGGATTCTCGGTAAGTCGGGCGAGAGCCATGTCCAACCCTGCCTCGGCCGCCTGAAACGCGTTCTGTGTGTACACCGCCCTACGCATGTCCGTGACTGACTGCTGACTCAAGATGAAAGCGGAAAGCGCGAGGAGTGTGAGCACGGACCCAACTCCCAGCACCACGAGCAACACGTAGCCGCTGTCATCGGCGGCACGGGTGCGAACTCGGTCCTTTCGCAAGGCTCTCATTCTTCCTTCCTGCCGGAATCTCAGTTCCTGAGGGTCACGAATCGGCTGTCCTTGGACCACCCTCCGTCGGGAGTCGGCGCCGCGAGTGATATCGAGACGTACTGGAGATCGGATGCGATGTCCAAGGGAGCGGTCAGCCGCGTAGACCCGTCGCCTCCGTAGTACTCCAGCATCGGCAGACCGACTGTCCGGTTGTTCACGGTCGAGCTCATCTGCCAGAAGCCGCGCCTATTCCCCACCGCATTGTTGGAGTCGTCGAAGGTCCAGCTCTCCCATAGGAGTATCGAGGGCGTGCTCTCGTCGATGTGGAAGTAGTTGAGCTCCCACGAGCCGTCGAACGGCACCCGATCGGTGGCGACCGCGAGATGGAACTCATCGGGAGACGCCTCCACGGTCGAGGGAACCGTCACCGATGCGCCGTTCGGGGCGTTCACCACGCCGCCCACCGCAAGCGATCGCGCCTGCATGACGATCCGGCTCATGAACTCCAGGGGAGCGCCGAGCGTCGAGGCACTCTCGGCGAGAATCCGGCTTGACTCGCTTGTCTTGCTGACCACGGCATGCAGTCCGTACGCTCCGGCGAGCACAAACCCCATGAGAACAAGGGTCACCAGCAGTTCGGCGAGTGAAGTGCCGGCGTCATCCCGCGCGACGCTCGCGGAGGCAGCGCGCGTGCGACCCGGTGGGTCCGTGTTGACGGGCGACGCCCCAAGGATGACGCGATTCCGCAACATCATCTGACTCCGATGCTCGCGACGATGCTCTCGAGTTCGTAGGTCATGACATTCCCGCCGCTGGCAGAGACGCAGGCCGTCGCGACGAGCGAGACCCGCTTGTAGTCGCGTGTTCCCGGGATCGCCGGGTCGTCGACCCACGTGATGGTGGGCGCGATCTGCATCGCGTACGCACCCACAACGGTTGAGGTCGCGGTCACGCTGCCGGGAGGGTCCTCCCTCGGCCCAGTACCGACCTCGACGTAGCGCAAACCGCGGATCCACTCCATGTAGCTCGCGGTGAAGTTGACGAGGTGCTCTCGCTCCTGCGCACGAATCGCCATAGTGTGCGAGGCAACGACGAGCGATAGCAGAGCCGAAGCCATGAGGAACACGACGCCGGCTGCGATCACGACTTCGGCGATGGTGAAGCCGAGATCATTGTCTGCCCCGTTTGTGACTGACGGATTCATCGGGCCCTCTTTGCGATTTTCGTCGGCACGCGGGTCAAGTAGCGGGAATGCCGGCTGAAGCCTGGCGTCTGGTATCGGATGATTGGACTCCCCGGGCAGAGCGCTATCACGCTGCCCTGCGCCTGAATGGATTGAGGTGACGTGCGCAAGCTGTCGACCAAGAGTCTGTTCTCGCCCAAGAGCCCCATTCATGGGTGAGAGGCTTGCTCAACGTGCCTCTGCTGTACTCGCCTCCCCGCGTGCACCCTCTCTTTACTAGACCCTTCCATATAATACAACCATGCCCGCCGAAATGCACGCTCTGCCCCAGCAACTGATCCTGGGCCGCTACCGCCCGCTCGAGGAACTGGGCGAGGGCGGGTTCGGCTCCGTTGTCCTCGCGTGGGACACGAAGATGCAGCGCCGCGTCGCGATCAAGCGCCTCCCTCTCCCGCACTCGGCACGAGGCGTGCGCGGCGGTCGCAAGCCTTCGGCGCGGGAGCTCGGGCTGGCCGAGGCGCGAACAGCGGCACTCCTCAACCAC
>CAYWCB010000017.1:0-1858 GCA_964456615.1 uncultured Eubacteriales bacterium
CGTTCAGGTGCCGCGCGCCCCTGCTCCCCCCGAACGCAAGTAGGACCAAGGCATCGGAAGGTATGACGAGGGCCTCTCTGCCCCGCTTGCGATCGGCCGCAAGAACGCTCGGGCGGACCGGATTGCCGGTGACGACCGCCCGGTCTGGATGGCGCAGGCGCTCTGCCGACTCCGGATACGTGACCGCGACCGCACGCGCCCAGCGAGACAGCACCCGGTTCGCGAGTCCCGGCACAGAGTTCTGCTCGTGGAGCACCAAGGGAATCCGACGAAGGCGCGCTGCCAGCCCCACGGGAATGGAGACATACCCGCCGAACCCGACGACAGCGTTCGGTCGGTAGGCGCGGAGCATCCCCAGAGCTCGTACCGTGGAGACAGCGATCAAGAGACTTGAGGTGACGAACGTCCACGGTCGCGAGCGATCGAAACCGCGCGCGCGGATCGTCGCGAAACGCACGCACGCCTCCGGCACCAGGCGAGCCTCCGGACCTTCGGGCGTTCCGACGAAGAGGACCTCGTCACGCCCTCCGCCGGACAGCTCCTCCGCCACCGACAGCGCGGGGTAGATGTGCCCGGCCGTCCCGCCGCCGCTCAAGAGGAAACGCACCCGTTGACTCCTCGTCGATGGAGACCTTGCGCGCGGACCGGCTCAGTATCGCGCCGTGGCTCGATACTGAGAGGATCAGTCCGACACACACCATGGTGAACAGCATGGACGAACCGCCGAAGCTCACGAACGGCAGCGGCTTGCCCGTCACCGGCATGAGACTCGTGACCGCCATCATGTTCATGACCGCCTGTGCCGCGATCATGCCCGTCAAGCCGCCGGCGAGCATGCGGCCGAACGTGTCGCGCGCACCCAAGGCTATCCTGAACCCGGCATACGTGAAGATCGCGAACGCGAGGAGCACGACAAGCGTCCCGACCAGCCCCACTTCTTCACCGAGGATGGCCAGGATGAAGTCTGTGTGCGCCTCGGGCAGGTAGAAGAACTTCTGGCGCGACAGCCCGAGCCCGATCCCGTCCACACCGCCGGTGCCGAATGCGAGCAGCGCCTGCACGGTCTGGTATCCCGAGTTTTCGCGGTCCTTCCACGGGTCCAGGAACGCGACGAAGCGAGCCATCCGATAGGGCACCTGCCAGATCGCGATCGCTCCGAGGGCAGCGATTCCGATCGCCGCCAGCCCCATCCATCTCCAGCGTATGCCCCCGAGGAACACGACGAGGGCCACGGACACGACGATCGCAACGGTCGTTCCCAGGTCGGGCTGTACCAGTACGAGTCCGGCCACGGGCACTACTAGCGCGACCACCCTGCCCAGAAGCTGGCTCTCGTCGAAACGCCCGCGCTTGAACTCCGTGACGAGCGCGGCCGTCAGGAAGATGCACGCCACTTTCGCGTACTCGGAGGGCTGGAACTGCCCCAAGGGACCGAGCGGTATCCATCGCTGCGCTCCGCTCCTCACCAGCCCAAGAACCATCACGAGCACGAGGAGCCCGAAAGCAAGCCCCCATGCCGGCATCGCCAGCCCCCGAAGACGGCGGTAGTCGAGGCGCGAGACGAACAGCACCGCGACGGATCCGAGCACGATCCACATCAGGTGTCGCTTCAGGTGATGCGCGCTGTCGCCGTAGTGAACGAAATCGGACACCGAGGCCGCCGAGTAGATCATGACGAGCCCGACGAGCATCAGGAAGACGGTAGCGCCCAGCAGCAGGTAGCGTGCGATCGGTCCGCCCGCGGAGGTGGTCTCCCGGCTCACGACCGATCCCCGCTCTCGGCGTGCGCTCTGTCTGCGTGTTCCGAGACGAGCCGGCGGAACGCGTCTCCGCGTTCCTCGTAGCCCGAGAACTCGTC
>CAYWCB010000017.1:1868-7223 GCA_964456615.1 uncultured Eubacteriales bacterium
AACGAAGCGCATGCGGGCGACAGCAGCACGGCCTCGCCAGGAGCCGCAACGCCCTCTGCCCGGGCAAGAGCGTCGGCCATGCCGACGGCGCTCGCGACCGGGATCGTCGCACCCTCGAACGCTCGCGCCAACTCGGGCGCAGCCTCCCCGAACAGCACGACTGCCTTGGCCCGTGCACCGACGGCACTCGCCAGCTGCTCGAAATCGTTGCCCTTGTTGCGTCCGCCCAGGAGTACCACGAGCGGGCGCTCACCGAAGGCCGTGAGCGCCTTGAGGACAGCGTCCGGATTCGTGGCCTTCGAGTCATTGAAGTACTCCACCCCCGCCACTACGCCGACCGGCTCCAGCCGGTGCTCGATAGGGGCGAACGTCCGAAGACCGGGTCTGATCGAATCGGGATGAGCGCCGAAGGCGTGTGCCGCTGCGGCGGCCGCGAGCGCATTGCTCACGTTGTGGTCACCTCGGATCTGGAGCTCGTGAGCGGAGACGAGCTCGATGGGTCCGTGTTGCGTGTCGAGTAGCAGCTCGTCGTCGACCACACCGGCGCCGCAAGCCCGAGGACGCGAGCGAGTGACCCGCAACACGCGCACTCCCCGGTCTTCGGCCACGTCGGCATACGGCGCCGACCCCGCGTCGTCCACGTCAACGACGGCGACGTCCTCCGGCCCTTGGTTGGCGAAGATCTTGGCCTTGTCGGCGGCGTAGGCCTCCATGCTTCCGTGCCAGTCGATGTGGTCCGGCGTGAGGTTCAGCAGCACGGAGACCCGCGGGCGGAAGTGGTCGGTGAACGCGAGCTGGAAGGAGGAGACCTCGGCCACGATCGCGGTCGCAGGTGAGGCCTCTCCGACGACGTCTATGGCGGGCCGGCCGATGTTGCCGACCTTCTCGGCAGGGATGCCACCGCTCACGAGCAGGTGCGCTATCAGGTTCGTAGTCGTCGTCTTCCCGTTCGTCCCGGTCACCGCGATCCACGGGGACTTCGACTGTTCGAACGCGAGCTCGATCTCGGACACGACGCGCTTCGCGCGATCGGTAGCACACCGCATCAGGGGGCGTGCGGGCGAGAGCCCCGGACTCACCACTGCGAGATCGTACGAACCGGACACCTCGGCGCACCCGAGCAACACCTGGGCGCCCAGCGCGCGCAGATGCTCCGCGCGCAGCTCGAGCCCTTCGTTGCGCGCCTCGTCCGCGACGGTGAGGGAGGAGACGGCGAGCGACTCGTTCGAGAGCAGGTAGCGCGCGGCCGACTCGCCGGAGCGGCCGAATCCCACGACGAGGACGTCTCCTACAGACTCCACGCTAGCCCCTGCGCACCGACTGCACGAAGAAGAGGGCGAACCCGGCCCCCGCGAAGATGCCCGTCACGATCCAGAACCGGACCATCACCTTGGTCTCGGACCAGCCCTTCATCTCGAAGTGATGGTGCAGCGGGGCCATACGGAAGATCCGCTTCCTGGTGAGCTTGTACGAGGCCACCTGCAGTATGACCGAGAAGGTCTCGGCGACGTAGATGGCACCGATGACCACGAAGAGCAGCTCGGTCTTGGTGAGGATCGCGAGAGCGGCTATGGCCGCGCCCAGTCCGAGCGAGCCGGTGTCTCCCATGAAGATGTCCGCTGGGTAGCTGTTGTACCAGAGAAAGCCCACACAGGCGCCAGCGATAGCCGCCGCGAAGAGCGCGACCTCGAGGCGGTCCTGCCGAAACGCGATGGCGCCGTACGCCAGGGTCACGATCATGACGGTGCCGGCCGCCAGTCCGTCGAGACCGTCCGTGAGGTTCACGGCATTCGAGGTGCCGCCGATCATGATGAAGACCAGGAGGAGATACAGCCACGGCACCGCGACGAGCGTTCCGCGGACGACGAAGTTCGATGTGAGCAGGCCGAGGTCAAGCTCGAGACCCGTGAGCGGGACGTTCACGGCCGTGGGGATGCCGATCCAGTTCACCGCCAAGAGGCCCACTGCGAGCGATATCCCGGCCTGCCAGAGGATCTTGGAGCGCGGACGCAGGCCCAGCGAGCGCTCGCGCGCGAGCTTCGACCAGTCGTCGACGAAGCCCAGAAGGCCGCACGCGGCCAGGGCGAACAGGGCGAGCATGCTTCGCTTGCCGTACGTCCCCATTCCGAGGTACACGGCGGTGACGACGAGCACGATGAGCACGCCGCCCATCGTCGGCGTCCCCTGCTTGACGAGGTGGCCCTGGGGACCGTCCGCCCGCACCTGCTGCCCGATGTTGCGCACCCTGAGCAGGCGGATCCAGAAGGGGAACAGCCCCGCGCACGCGACCATCGCCACCACGACCGCTAGGAAGACCTGGTAGGTCGGGTACTGCGCGAGCCTAAACACGCGGCGTCACGATCCCCTCCACGACGCGCTCGAGACTCATCACGCGAGAGGCCTTCACGAGCACGATGTCTCCCGCCTCGAGCAGGTCGTCGAGCACTTCGCTCGCTTCCTCGACGGTCGCGCAGCCCCGGACGTTCTCGGCGGCCATGCCCCCGACACGCGCCCCTTCGCCTATCCGCATCGAACGCGGGCCGACCGTCACGAGCACATCGATACCCCTGCGCCCGACGAGCTCGCCGATCTCGAAGTGCGCGAGCTCCGTGAGCGAGCCGAGCTCGGCCATGTCACCGAGCACAGCGATCCTGCGCGCAGGGGCGCGCATGTCCAGCAGCGTCTCGATTGCAGCGCGCATCGAGGCGGGGCTCGCGTTGTACGCGTCGTTGATGACCGTGACACCCGACGCCGTCTCGAAGATCTGCATCCGCATTCCCGAGAGCTGGATGTCGGCCAGGCCCGCCTGGATGTTCTCGGGCGTCACTCTGAGCTCTAGCCCTATCGCGATCGCCGCGAGCGCGTTGTAGACGTTGTGGCGTCCGGGAACCGACAGGGCGACATCGAATCGCTCGTGATCCGCGACGACGGTGAACGAGGCGCGGCTGTCGTCATCGAGAACGATGTCCTCGGCGCGCACGTCGCACCAGTCGCCGAGACCGTAGCGCAGCACCCTCGCGCGCGACACCTTCTCGATCCGGTCGGAGAAGGCGTCGTCACCGTTCAGGAACGCGACCCCGTCCGGCGGAAGCGCGGCGACGAGCTCGCCTTTGGCTTCCGCCACGGCCTCCACGGTCTCGAGCAGCTCGATGTGGCTCGTGCCGACGTTGGTCACGAGGCCTACCGTGGGCTGAGCCACGGACGCGAGGTCTGCGATCTGACCGAGGCCGCGCATGCCCATCTCGACGATCAGCGCCTCGGTGACCGGGTCGGCGGCGAGCACGGTCAGCGGCACGCCGAGCTCGTTGTTCCGATTGCCCTCGGTGGCCACCACCCGCCTGTCCCGGCAGAGCACGCTCGAAAGCATGTCCTTGGTCGTGGTCTTGCCCGTCGAGCCGGTGATGCCGATGACGGGGCATGTGAGGCGGGTGCGATGCCAGCTCGCGATGTCGCGCAGCGCCTGGGCACCGTCCTCCACCCGGATCACCGCCACATCGCTCGCTTCCGGCTGCTCGAGTAGCGTTCGAAGCTCGTCCGCTCGAAGCGTGACGATGAGCGCGTGGGCACCGGCGAGGATGGCATCGTAGAGGTAGTCGTGACCGTTCGTGTGCTCTCCGACGAGGGCGACGAATGCCGCACCCGGCTCGAGCTCGCGCGTGTCGATCACGAGCCCGCTCACAACGGTCTGCCTGCTGCCTGCTATGAGCTTGCCGCCCGCGACGCGCACGAGCGTGCCGGCCGTCGCCCTCAGCATGCGCGCCGTACCTCCTCCGCGGCCACTTCCCGGTCGTCGAAGTGGATCGTCCGGTCGGCGAAGATCTGGGAGTCCTCGTGTCCCTTTCCGGCGATGAGGACGCTGTCGCCTTCCTCTGCCTGGGCGAGGGCGGCCCCGATCGCCTTGCGCCTGTCGACCTCGACCTCCCAGCTCGCCAAGACGTCGCGCAGCCCGTCCTCTATCTGCAAGATGATGCCGACAGGGTCTTCGGAACGCGGATTGTCCGTGGTCACGACGACGTGGTCCGCTGCGCGGCCCGCCGCGCGGCCCATGAGCGGGCGTTTCTCGGGATCCCGGTCGCCTCCGCATCCGAACACGACGATAACGCGGCCTTCAGTGACCTCCCGCACCGCCAAGATCGCCTTCTCCAGGCTGTCCGGCGTGTGCGCGTAGTCGACGATCACGGAGAACGGCTGGCCGGCATCGACCCGCTCCAGACGTCCCGGAACCTGCGGTGCCATCTCCAGGCCGCTAACTATCACTTCCAGGCCGATGCCGAGACTGAGCGCACACCCGGCTGCGACGAGTGCGTTAGCGACGTTGAACGCACCTGTCAGCGGGAGAAGAACATCGGCCTGCTCCGAGTGCGCACTGAGTGTGAAGGTCGTCCCGCGCGCGTCCGGCCGCTCGTCGGCGGCGGTCACGTCCGCGCCGCTCAACCGGCCCACGGTGCACTCCACTGCAAGATCCGACGCCATCGCCGCCCCGAGCGGGTCGTCGATGTTCACCACGCGGCGCGCTACCTCGAATTCCTCGAACAGGCGGCGCTTCACCGAGGCGTACTCTTCGAGCGTGTGGTGGTAGTCGAGATGGTCTTGCGTGAGGTTTGTGAAGGCGGCCACGGCGAACGCGATCCCGTCCACACGATGGAGATCGATCGCGTGTGACGAGACCTCCATCGACACGCTCGCTACACCTCGGTCGCGCATCTTGGCGAGCAGCGCCTCGAGATCCGCTGACTCGGGCGTCGTACGACCGGCGGGGCGCCGCTCCTCGGCTACCCGGGTCTCGACAGTGCCGATCAGACCGGTCCGGCGTCCGGACGCCTTCAGAATCGAATCGAGCACGTACGTGGTCGTCGTCTTCCCGTTCGTGCCCGTGATGCCGACGACCTCAAGCGCCCTGCTGGGCTCGCCGAAGAACGCGGCCGAGGCCCGCGCAAGAGCCGCACGGGTGTTCGGCACGACGATCTGGACGGCGTCGAGAGGAAGCCGGCGCTGAACGACGAGCACCGCCGCACCGCGCGCGGACGCATCCCGGGCGAAGTCGTGTCCGTCGTGGGTGAAGCCGGGGATAGCGAAGAACGCGTCGCCCGTGCGCACGGCATCCGACCGGTACGCGACACCCGAGATCGAGAGCTCCGACACCTCAGGAGGGATGTCGGCGCCGAGCGCAGCCAGCGACGGCAGTATCGAAGTCGGTTGCTCCATCAGGCCCACGTCCGCGCTCGCGCTGATGTCCGGGACTGGGGGCATCGTCTTAGTCCTGCTTCTTCTTGGACTCAGGCGTTACCGATGCGTCACGCGACGACCTGGCCGCACTGGGCGGGATGCCGAGGTGCGAGACCGCATACTGGCTGA
>CAYWCB010000017.1:7238-9618 GCA_964456615.1 uncultured Eubacteriales bacterium
GCGACCTCGCCGCCGTAGATCGCGCCGTGGGGTTCATCGATGATCACCGAGATGAGCACCTGGGGGTCCTCGGCGGGCAGGTAGCCGATGAAGGACGATACGTAGGCGCCTGAGACATACCCGCGCCCGCCCCCGAGCGCCTTCTGCGCCGTTCCCGTCTTGCCCGCGACACGGTATCCGGGCACCTTCGCCGAGCCGCCGGTGCCCTCCGTCACCACGTCGCACAACACCTTCGTGGTCGCGCGCGCCGCCCTGGCCGATATGGCGCGCTTCTTGGGCCACGTGAGCTGGGCGTCAGGGTCGTGAGGTAGCGAGAGCAGGAAGTGCGGCGTCGGCAGCAGCCCTTCGTTCGCGATCGCCGCTATTGCGCGGTTCAGCTGCAGCGGAGTCACCGAAACGCCCTGTCCGAACGGGATATTCGCCATGGACAGCGCCGACCACTGCTTCGGGGGCGGCAGCCAGCCAGTCGCCTCTCCCGGGAAGTCGATCCCGGTCTTCTCGGTGAGCCCGAAGCGCGCCAGGTACGCGTACAGGCCATTCACCTTCAGCGCCTGCCCGAGCTTGACCGCGCCCACGTTCGAGGAGTGCGTCACGATCTCTGTCAGAGTCCATGTCACCGTGCCCCTCCCGTGCGCCTCCCCGATCGTCCTGCCCGCGACGCTCAGCGACGGGGGCAGCGTGAGCTTCGACTGAGGCTTGAACACCCCCTTGTCGATGACCGCGGCCGCGGTGAGGGACTTCATGGTCGAGCCGGGCTCGTACGCGTCGGACACGGGCTTGTTGCGGACGGCGTTCGGGCTCGCCTTCGAGTAGTCGTTCGGGTCGTAGACCGGCGTCGAGGCCATGGCGTAGATCTCGCCCGAGCGCGGGTTCATGATCACCACTGAGCCGCCGCGCGCCTTCCACTGCTTCACCGCCCGGGCCAGCTCCGCCTGCGCCCGGTCCTGGATGTCCTTGTCGATGGTGAGCACTATGTCGCGGCCGTTCACCGGCTCGGTGGAATGCAAGACTCCCCCCGGGATGGGTCGTCCGTACGGATCGCGCTCGGCCTCCAGGCGGCCCGGCGTGCCGCGAAGCGTGTCGTCGTACTGGCTCTCGATGCCCGCGAGCCCGGTGGCGTCGATGCCCACGAAGCCCAGCACCTGACAGGCGACATGGCCGGAAGGGTAGGTGCGGCGTGAGTCCTCGAGGAAGCCGATGCCCTCGAGTCCGATCGCTTCGAGCTCCCTCGCGCGTTCGAGCGGGACCTTCCGTGCGACATACGCGAAGCCGCTCTTCTTGGTGAGTCGCTTCTGTACGTCGGCTGTCTTGAGTCCGAGGACCTTGGCCACGGTCTTCGCCGTCCGGGCCTTGTCCTTGATGGCGTACGGCGTCGCATACACGGTCCTCGCCTCGACGCTGACCGCAAGCGGCTCGCCTTCCCGGTCGTAGATGGTGCCCCGGCGCGGCGGGATCTCCACATCCCGGAGGCGTTGGATCCGTGCCTTCTCGGCGTACGCCGGAGCCGCCACGAACTGAAGCTGGACGAGCCGACCGCCGATCACGAGCATGAAGGCGAGGATTCCGAGAAGGACGACGACGAAACGCCGCGTCTCGGGACGGGACGGGCGAGTGCTCCTCGCCTGGTGGCCCGACGGTCTCCCTCTACCTCGACGAGGAGAGCCCGACATCGCCTAGAAGAAGGACCTGGGCCTCACCTGCAGCCGTGTGCATGACCGACGCCAGGAGGCTCCCGCCGGCTTTCTCGCTCGCTCTCGACGTGTTGTCGTCCGCCGGGCCGCCGGCCGCCCCCTCCGGCGCCGCTGGCCGCTGCTCAGCGGCCCCGTCTATGGTCATGTACCAGATGCCCGCCGCAGGGGCCATCTTCATCTTCTTGCTGGCGATGGCCCGGATGCGGGACGGGGTGGCCAGCTGGCTGATCTTGATCTCGAGCGAGTCGCCCTCGAAACGCGCTTCCCTGACCTGCGCCCGCATTCTTCCCGCTTCGATGGAGACCGAAGCCGCGCGAGATGCGAGTGCGACGCGAACGATGCCGAGGCCCGCGAAGAGCACTGAGATCGCCACGAACGTGCGGAACGCCTCGCGGCAGTGAAGCGAGTGGCACACCTTGGGGCGGGGCGCCGCGCGGCCACGAGCCCGCGTCGGACTCGCTTGTCCGGCCGGGACGAGTCGCGGGGACGCGCCGCGTGGCGCTTCGTGGCGCAGTGCCGGCAGTCCCATGACCCTCCCTAGGCCTCGTCGCTCGGTGCGGCCGCTGCCGCCTCCACTCGCTCCGCCACGCGCAGCTTCGCGCTGCGCGCCCGCGGGTTGCGCTCGACTTCGTCGTCCGAAGCCTGGATCGGCCGTTTCGTGACGACGCGGAGTACCGGCACGTGACCGC
>CAYWCB010000017.1:9647-17480 GCA_964456615.1 uncultured Eubacteriales bacterium
ATGTGCACCCCACTGAGAGCTCCCAGAACACCTCTTTGACGATGCGGTCCTCGAGCGAGTGGTAGCTGATGACCGCGAGTCGACCACCCGAGCGAAGCCATTTCGGAGCGCTCCTGAGCCCCTTCTCGAGGGACAACAGCTCGTGGTTCACCTCGATCCGCAGCGCCTGGAAGGTACGTTTCGCGGGATGAGGCCCGCTCCGTCGCGCCGAAGCCGGTATCGCCGCCTTCACGATGTCGACGAGCTGCCCGGTCGTCGTGATCGGGTGTGGGCCTCGCGCAGCTACGATGAATGCTGCGATGCGCGAGGCCCACCGCTCTTCGCCGAACTCTCGAAGAACCCTCGTGAGCTCCTCCTCCGAGTAGGTGGCGACGATGTCCGCGGCAGTGGGGGTCTGCCGTGCCGGGTCCATTCTCATGTCGAGCGGAGCGTCGACTTGGTACGCGAATCCGCGCTTCGGGACGTCTAGCTGGGGGGACGAGACGCCGAGATCGAAGAGGAACGCGTCCGCGTACGGGACCCGGGCCTGGAGGAGCAGCTCGTCCAAATCGGCGAAGTTGCCCTTCAACAGGATGGTTTGCCGGCCGAGGCGGAGTGTGACTCGTGCTGCTTCGAGTGCTGCGTCATCTTGGTCGATGCCCACGAGGATACCCGTGGGGCTGATGGAATCTTGTATCCGTCTCGCGTGCCCTGCCCCGCCCAAGGTGCAGTCAACCACGATCGAACCGGGGTGCAACGACAATTGCCGCGTGACCTCGGCCAGCAAAACTGGGGTGTGCCGGTATTCCATTGTCAAAGCGCTACAGGAGACCCGCGTCGGCGAGCTCCTTGGCGAGATCCTCGATGTTGTCGGCGCTTTCGCCGCTGTAGCCGGCCCACGTCTCCGCGTCCCAGATCTCGATGCGGTTGCCGTTGCCCACGATCGCGACGTCCTTCGTCAGATGCCCGTACTCCCGCAATCTGGGAGGCAGCCCGATGCGTCCGGCATTGTCGAGGCCGGTCTCGACGGCCCCGGCGGTGAAGAACCGGCGCACCTGGCGCGAGCGTGGATCGAAGTCGTTCTTCGACACAAGGGACTCGACGAAGCGCTGGTACTCCTCCGCCGGATAGACGTAGAGGCAGTTCTCGAGACCCTGGGCGATGACGAGTCTGCCTGTCATCAGATCCCGGAACTTCGCGGGCAGCGAGACGCGACCCTTGGCGTCCAGCGTGTGCTGGTAGTCGCCCAGAAACATCCGCGGTCTCCCCCGCCTCTCGCCCTCTTCGAGCCGGCGTGCCCGACACGCCCGACTCCTGACGATGCGACTCTATGACACTCCATCCCACTTTGCAACCCTTTCACGGGAATTCGTCCCACGAACCGATGGGAGACCGCCACGCTGGAACTTCACGCGGCGAACCGTTCCGGCTCCCCACGCGTCAGACAGTGGTGAACGAGCAGGACTCGGCGCTTGACAGCGGAATATGGAGGGAGGCCGATCGGCACTGTTGCCGCTGATTCGCGCCTGCGGGTAGAATCAAGAGAGCCAACACCGCAGTGAGTGAGGTGAACGGACCGGATGACTTCGAACATCGCTGCAACGGTCTTCAATCTGCTGGTGGTCGCGTTCTTCGTGATCGCGGTCATTGGAGTTGCGATCGGCACGTACGCGGCCGTCTCGCTCAAGAGGCAGGACTCGCGGGGCGACAACCAGCAGTAACCCTCCGTAGACACCGCTCCACAGCGCCGGACGTCCTTCTCGCACAGCCGAGGACGGCCGGCGTTTTGGTTCGGCCGGACTCCTGGACAGGGAGGCATGGAATGAACATGAACGCCGTGGGAGTCAGGCACCTCTGGCGCATCGTGGCCGTCCTGCTGGCGGTCGCCCTGCTTCTGGGGCTCGCGGGGTGCTCGGTGCTCCGCACCGCACGAGAAGGCCCCGACTCGACGGAGGACAAGGTGTCGACCGTGGAGGCGCCCCCCGCCAGGACGAACGTACAGCAGGCCGCTCCCGGCTATGCCGGAGAAGACGAGGTCGCCGAAGTCCCGACCGAGGTCGACTCCGCACTTCGAGACGCGTCGATCGCCGCGAAGCAGCTCCTCATCCGCACTGCGATGATGCGTCTGAGGGTCGAAGACATCGAAAGACGCTCGACAAGATCCGCGCGGCAACAGCACAGTTCAAGGGTCAGATCGACGATCTTCAGGTGAGCACCGAGAACGACACGCCCATCTACCGTCCCTCCTACACGGACGACATGAGCAGTGAAACGGTCCCGCTGAGCGCTTACGTCACCGTGCGCGTGCCGAGCGAGCGGCTCGCGGAGTTCTCGCAGCGGATCTCCTCGTTCGGAAAGGTGCTGCGCGAGTCCGCGAGTCAGTCCGACGTCACGCAGCAGCACATCGATCTCACGGCTCGCCTGAAGAACCTCAGAGCCGAGGAAGTGCGACTGCGTGAGTTCCTGGACGCCGCCAAGAACGTGGAAGAGATGCTCCTCGTGGAGACGGAGCTCTCCCGGGTGCGAGGCGAGATCGAAGCCATGCAGAGCCAGCTCGACCACCTGAACAAGCAGATCTCGTACGGGACCCTGACGATCGAGCTGCAGAAGCCGCCGCCGGTCGTTCGCCCGACCGGTACGGACTGGGGGTTCTCGCAGGCGATCACCGACGGCATCCGCGGCGCGGCCTCGGCGCTCCGTTCGCTCATCACCGTCGTCATCGCACTGTCCCCGATGCTCGTGCTGGTGCTCCTCGCCGCACTCGTCGTCCGGTGGCTCATCCGCCGCCGGAGAGGTCGCACGGCTTCGACAACCGAGGAGCTCGCGGAAGCACGGGGCACGACCGAATGAGCGCACTGCACCCGAGGATCCGGATTCCGCTGTGGGTGGCCGTCACGCTGCCCGCTGCGGCGTATGTCTACCGCTCGGTCAGACGGGACTTCGACTTCGGGCTCGACCTGCCACAGGACGTCATCGCCCTCGCGGCGTTCGCCGTGGGCTTCGGCGCGGTCGCATGGTCACGACGCATGGCGGCGAAGGAGCGCGACGAGCAGCCGAACGATAAACAAACCGGCGAAGACGGCGGCGCCCGAGATGAGCGGCAAGACGATGAGATCGTGCGTGATGTCGAGTGAGCCGCTCCCCGGGACCCCACTTCCGCCGACGACGGTGAGCCAGCCGCCCAACGCGACCCCGATCGCCACCCCGAGCGCCCAGGTCGCCGACCAGAAGGCGGCTCGCCCGGCGTCGAAGCGCCCGGGCCCGCGGATATCGGGGTGCTCCACCCGCTAGCCCTTCTCCTTGTAGGGCTTGCCGATGGCCGCAGGCGCGACCGCACGTCCCATCGCACCGGCCAGCACGATGACCGTCAGCACGTACGGGAGCATCAAGAAGAACTGCGGCGGGATCCTGATCACGTCGCTGAACAGCTGCAGCTTGAGCTGCAGCGCGTCGGCGAAACCGAACAAGAGCGACGCCAGGTACGCTCCGCCGGGCACCCATCGGCCGAAGATGTTCGCCGCGAGCGCGATGAACCCGCGCGCGTTCGTCATCCCTTCCGTGAACGTGCCGACCTGCTCGAGCGTGAGGTTCGCGCCCGCAAGACCCGCCATCGCGCCCGAGAGGAGCACCGCGAACCAGCGGCCTCTGATGACGCTCACGCCGACGGTGTCGGCGGCCCTCGGATGCTCGCCCAACGCACGGATGCGCAGGCCCCATCGTGTGCGGTAGAGCGCCCAGGTCAAGAAGATGGCGGCGAACATCCCGAAGTACACGATCGGCGTGTAGCTGAGAAGGACCACGTCGATCCATCTCCAGATCGTCGCAAGCAACCCGCTACCACCATGCGGGAAATCGAATACCGGCGGTATCGTGCGCACGGCGTCCGTGGTGCCCGGGTGTCCGAAGATGACCTCCATGAGGAAGCCGGTCGCACCGAGGGCGAGGATGTTGATGGCGGTGCCCGACACGACCTGGTCCGAGCGCAGGTTGATCGAGGCCCACGCGTGCAGGGCGGCGAAGAGGACCGCGGCCGTCACGGCGGCAGGGATGCCGAGCCAGACGCTCCCGGTCATGAGCGCCGCGACCATGCCGGCGAACGCAGAGATGAGCATCAGACCTTCAAGGGCGATGTTGACGACACCCGAACGCTCGCAGATGGCAGCCCCGGCAGCGGTGATCGCGATCGGCGTTGCCAGCCGTACGGCCGAGGCGAACAACTCGGGCGTGAAGATGTCAGCCAGCAACCGGGATCACCTCCTTGCGCTTGCGCGCCCGTTGCACTGCCCACGTGACGATCGTCTCGGCGGCAACGAGGAAGATGATGATCGCCTGGAGAATGAAGATGAGGTCCTGTGGGACGTCGGCCTCCAGCTGCATGGTTCCGGCACCCGCGGAAAGACCGCCGAAGAGGAGCGCCGCCGCGATGACCCCGATGGGGTTGTTCTTCGCGAGCAGGGCAACGGCTATGCCCGTGAACCCGAAACCCGCCGAGAACTGGTCGAAGAGCCGGTAGTGAACGCCCATGACCTCGGCGCATCCCGCGAGACCGGCGAGGGCGCCTGAGAAGCAGAGGGACTTGACCGTGGTCCGCGCGATCGAGATGCCGCCGGCCTTCGACGCGGACGGGTTGAATCCCACCGCGCGCGCCTCGTAGCCCATGACTGTGTAGCGCAGGACGAGCAACACGATCACCGCGCACAAGACGCCCACGAAGAAGCCGATATGCGCCCTCGTGGGCTCGAGGAACGTCAACACCTCGTGCAGCTTGGGCAGACGCGACGACATGGGGAGTTCCGCGGTCTGCGGCGCACTGCCGCCGATGTCACGCAGAGGCCCGGTGACGAGCCACGAGACGATGTAGCGCCCGATGTAGGTGAACATCATCGTCGTGATCACCTCGTGGGCGCCGATCTTCGCCTTCAGAACCGCGGGAATGAACGCCCAGGCGGCACCCGCGAGCGCTCCGCCCAGAAGGATGAGCGGGAGAGAGACCGCCATCGGAAGGCCGGCGAGTTCCAGACCCAAGAAGGCCGCGGCAAGCCCTCCCATGAAGAGCTGCCCCTCGGCACCGATGTTGAACAGGCCGGCACGGAAGCCGTACGCCACTGCCAGACCTGCGAAGAGGAGCGGTGTGGCCCTCAGGAGCGTTTCGCCTATCTGCCTTTGACCGCCGAAGGCGCCCTTGAACATCGCGGCGAATGCGACGCCAGGGCTCCCGCCGGAAAGCCATATGATGACCGACCCGATCAGCACCGCCAGCGCAACGGAGATGAGCGGCGTGCCGAGCCGGATCGCGCGGTCGATGTTCTGCTGCTCGAGAGCGAAGCGCTTCTCGACGCCCTCCTTGCCCGGGTCCAGATCCGGCTCGGTCGGTTGCGGCGGATTCGGGCCCGCGCCGTCCTCAGACAAGGTCGCCTCCCTCTTCGTCGGCGTTGCCTGAGTCTCCAGCGCCGGTCTCTCGCCGGCCGCCGGTCATGAAGTACCCGATCTCTTCCTCTGTGGCCTTGCCACCCTCGAACTCGGCGACCACCTCTCCTCCGTACATCACGAGGATGCGATCGGCGAGCGACATGACCTCGTCGAGCTCCATGCTCACGAGCAACACCGCCTTGCCCGAGTCGCGCTCCTCGAGGATGCGCTGGTGCACGAACTCGATGGCGCCGACGTCCAGCCCGCGCGTCGGCTGAGCGGCCACGAGCAGGTCCGGATCGCGTCCCAGTTCTCTCGCGACGACCAGCTTCTGCTGGTTGCCGCCGGACAGGTTCCCAGCCGCTACGTGCTCACTCGGAGTCCGCACGTCGTAGTCGGCGATCCGCTTCTCGGCTGCCCTGTCCATCGCCTTGCGGTCGAGCAGGCCGTATCTCGCGAAGGGCGCTCGGCGATGATCGCCGAGCGCTACATTCTCGACCAGGTCAAACTCCAGAACGAGGCCCAGGCGGTGGCGGTCTTCGGGCACGTGAGAGACACCGGCTGCGATCGACGAGGCGGCGTCCGCCCGAGTGATGTCCTCGCCGCGCAACCGTATGTGGCCCGACTCCGACCGGCGGAGCCCCACGAGGGATTCGACCAGTTCCCGCTGACCGTTGCCGTCCACGCCCGCGATGCCGACGATCTCACCGTTGCGCACGACGAACGACACGCCGCGGACGGCCTCGAGCTTGCGATTGTCGAGGACGTGAAGGTCCCCGACCTCCAGGACCACGTCGCCGGGCGTCGACGGTCCCTTCTCGACCGTCAGCACCACTTCTCGCCCCACCATCATCTTCGCGAGTTCCGCCTCGCTGCACTCGGCAGGCGTCGTCTCGCCCACGACGCGCCCCGACCGCATGACGACAATCCGGTCCGCGAAGGCCGTGATCTCCTCGAGCTTGTGCGTGATGATGACGACCGAGAGCCCGCCGCTGACCAGTTCACGGACGATCTCGAAGAGCTCGGCCACCTCCTGAGGCGTGAGCACCGCCGTCGGCTCGTCGAGGATGAGTATCCGTGCTTCCCGAAAGAGCGCCTTCAGAATCTCGACGCGCTGTTGCATGCCCACCGACAAGTCCCGGATCTGCACGTCCGGGTCGACTTTGAGCCCGTACCGCTCCGACATCTCCAGCACCCGGGTGCGAGCCGACTCCCGGTCGATCACACCCAGGACCTTCGTCGGCTCGAGCCCGAGCACGATGTTCTCCGTCACGGTCAGCGGCTCTAAGAGCATGAAGTGCTGGTGCACCATGCCGATGCCAAGATCGATGGCCTGCCTGGGGTTCTTCACGTCGACGCGCTTCCCGTCGATGAAGATCTCGCCGGCGTCGGGCGCCAGCAGCCCGAAGGCCACGTTCATCAGCGTGGACTTGCCCGCTCCGTTCTCGCCAAGAAGTCCCAGCACTTCCCCGTGGCCCACGGCAACGGAGACGTCCCGGTTGGCGACCACACCGGGGAACTGCTTCGTGATGTGCCGCAGTTCGAGCGCGGGCGCCGCACCCGAAGCTTCACGAAGACGAGCGGTATCGACCACCGAGGCGTCGGCATCCATGCGCGGCTCCTCTCGGCGAACGCGCGCTCGCCGCCGGGAGCGAGTCCCGGCGGCGAGCGTCATAGCACAAGCGAGTCGCTAGTCCGACGGAACGGTCACGGCACCGGAGATGACCTCTTGTGCCGCTGCGTCGACGGCATCCTTCACCGATTGCGGCATCTTGGCGTCCCACTCGTGGTAGTCGGCCAACCCGACGCCCTCCTCCGCGAGGCCGTAGACGACGTTCTCTCCTCCGGCGAGCGTCCCGTCGACTGCGCGCTTGACCGTGTCGAACACGGCCGCGTCCACACGCTTGACGGCGGACGTGATGATGGTGTCGCCGGGATTCGTGAGCGTGTTGTACTGGTCGGCGTCCACCCCGATGAAGAGCGCGTTCTTCTCCTGACATGCCGCGAACGAGCCGACGCCCGTCGCTCCTGCCGCCGCGAAGATGATGTCGGCGCCCTTCTCGATCATCGCGAGCGCCGCTTCCTTGCCCTTCTGCTGGTCGGTGAACGTTCCCGTGTAGACTCCCTCGACCGTGGCGTTGGGGTTCGCCTTCTTCACGCCTGCCTCGAAACCGAGCCGGAACCGCACGACGGCCGGAACGTCCATGCCACCGACGAATCCGACGACGGTCTTGTCGTTGATGCGCGGGTCGACGTCGGTCATGGTCGTCAACATGCCGGCGACTATGCCGGCCAGGTACGCGGCCTCTTGTTCCTTGAAGTTGAGACCGACCACGTTCTCGATGGTCGGATCGAAGAACTGGTCGATGCCGCCAAAGTTGACGTCAGGGTAGGTCCCGGCGACCTTGGTGACCGTGTCCTGCATGAGGAATCCGACGGCGAAGA
>CAYWCB010000018.1:0-16490 GCA_964456615.1 uncultured Eubacteriales bacterium
CGACTCCCTGCGGCGGGAACAGGGGCTGCCAGCAACGGTGGCCGTTGACGTTCCCCAGAGCGGCATCGAGGCACGGGTACTCGCCGAGTCCCTTGGGCTTCCGCTCGACAAGATCGAAGGCGTGTTCCACAACAACCGGATCGCCGGACTCGACTGCCTCGTGATGCCTGGCGACCGCGTGGCTTTCGTTCCGCCGGGGACACCGGCGTCGCACCCCTCGTTCTTCGGGGAGTTCACTACGCGCCCACGGGGGTAGGTAGTCGAAAGGGCCGCCAGCGGCGGCCCGATTGACGACGACCACCCGAGGGGGGCGCTTCCGTGAACGCCGAGGAGATCCGCGCGGCCGCAAGGGCCATGATGCCCCACGTGATCGAGGACCTACGCGCCCTCGTCGCCCACCCCTCGGTGTCCTTCCCCGGCTTCCCGTCCGAGCCCGTTCGCGCGGCGGCCGAGGAGGCGGTCCGGATCCTTCGCGACTGCGGGTTCGAGAATGCCCGTCTCGTGGACGTCCCCGACGGGTATCCGGCTGTGTGCGCCGAGATGCCGGCGCCGACAGGCGCTCCGACGGTCCTGCTCTACGGTCACTACGACGTCCAGCCGGCCGACACGGACGTGCAGCGCTGGGACACCGATCCCTGGGCGCTCACTCCGGGCGAGGACGGCCGCCTGTACGGACGGGGGGCTGCCGACAACAAGAGCGGCATCGCCATACACGCCGGTGCGACGCGCGTCTTCTCCGGCAAGCCGCCCGTCGGCGTCAAGCTGGTGCTCGAAGGCGAGGAAGAGACGTTCTCGCACCTCGAATCATTCGTCGAAGCCAACCCCGGGCTGTTCGAAGCCGACGTCATGGTCATCGCCGACATGGGCAACATCGTCGTCGGCGAACCGGCGTTCACGACGTCGTGCCGGGGCACCGTCGCGTGCACGATCGAAGTCCGCACGCTCGATCGGGCCGTGCACTCCGGGGTCTTCGGCGGACCGGCGCCCGACGCCCTCGTCGCCCTCGTTCACATCCTCGCCGCCCTTCACGACGAGCGCGGCAACACGGCCGTGCCGGAACTTCGATCGAATGAGTGGGAAGGCGCCGAGTTCCCGGAGGAACTCTTCCGCGCTCAGTCGGGGATGCTGCCCGGGGTGGACGCGATCGGCGACGGCTCGATCGCCACACAGCTGTGGAGCAAGCCGAGCGTCACCGTGCTCGGCCTGGACGCGCCTCGGACCGAGTACGCGATGGGCGCGCTCGTTCCTGTCGCCAAGGCGCACGTGTCTTTGCGCATCGCTCCGGGTGAGGACGAGAAGCATGCCCTCGACGCGCTCGTGGCATTCCTGGAGGCGAAAGCTCCGTGGGGCGTGCAGGTCACGATCGAGCGCCTTGCCGCATCGCCGGCGTTCTCGGTCGCGACCGGCGGTCGGGCTCTGGCGGCCGCGCGCCAAGCGCTCGCGGATGCGTACGGAGTCGAGCCCCTCGAGATAGGAAGCGGCGGGACCATCCCGCTGCTCTCGCTGCTCTCCAGGGCCGCGCCCGGCGCCGAGTTCGTTCTGTGGGGCGCGGAGGACATGACCGACTCGCGGATCCACGGCGGGAACGAGAGCGTGGACCCGACCGAGATCGAGCGGATGATCGTCGCCGAGGCGCTCCTCTTCCAGCGGCTCGGCGAGCCCCCGGCCGATGCCGGCTGATCGCCGCGCCGCGTGCGCCGTCAACGGGCGGGTATAGACTCCTCGAGAGCACTGAGGGGTTCTGTGCGCCGGTACGCACGGGACTCTCTTCGAGTAGAGGAGGAGACCATGGCCGATGAAGAGCTGAAAGGAATGGAGACCGAGGAAGCCGCACCGGTCGCCGAACCGCACGTGGCCGCACCGCATCTCGCCGCGCACGTCGAGGCGCCGGCGCTCAAGGCGAACCTGAGCGCGATCGCATCGGCCGACGCCGTCGACCTCGAAACGACTGCGAGCGCTGTCGGCCTCGCGCAGGTCTCGGGAGACGCGCACGTGAGCACGTCCTGGGTCGGCATCATGCACGCGAAGCAGGGCGGCACCTTCCAGCAAGGCTATGCGAGTGCGGCCATCTTCGGGGGCGACACGACCGTCCGCCAGGCCGGTGCACCGCTCATCATTGGCCGCACGATGAACATCGAACAGGGTGGTGGCGCGGTCCTCGTGGGCAGCGACGTCAAGGTCAGCCACGGCTTCGTGGGCATCGTGGTGTCCGGTCGGAGCGAGATCTCGGACGACTCGAAGGTCCTCATCGGCACGAAGGCGGCGATCATCATCGCGGCGGCGATCTTGGGTGGTTTCGCGGTAGTCGCGGTCCTGATGACCGTCGGGACCAAGCGCATCGCCGACTGGGGTCGCGGTCTGAAGGGTGAGTTGCCGAGCCGCAGCGCGATGCAGTCGAAGTGGCACGACCTGCAGCTCATGCTCCAGGAGGTGCCGCACAAGATCCAGCAGATGCGCAAGAGCGCGTAGCGAGCCCGCGTGACCGACTCACAGGGTGCCCGCGTGCGGGCGCGCGCCGGGTTCGCCGGCCGGGTCTGCCGACCGAGCTGCTGTCCCGGGCCGGATTGACCGGGCTCAGCGTTGCCCCTAACATTAGTTCGAGAGCTGTCGAACTAGTCCCGGGGGCAATCCGTTGGCATCGCCGATCGTGGGTACGCACGTCGATCTCGATGTGGTCTTCAGGGCGCTCGCCTCCCAGCAACGCCGGAGGATCATCGTTCTGCTCTCTGGGCACGAGCGCGATCCAGGCGCTTTCCGCTGCGCACCCGGAGCTCCCGGTGAGGTTTGCGCGTGTGAGATCGCCGAGCGACTCGGGCTGTCGGCGCCGACCATCTCACACCACATGGGCATCCTCCGCGAAGCCGGCCTCGTGACCGCGCGCAAGCAAGGTCTTTGGGTCTACTACGCGCTCGACCGGAGTGCCCTCGCCGAAGCAGCACACGGACTGGAGACGCTGTGAGCCGGGGGAGCGCGCACGAGGGAGTCGCGAAGCGCCTCTCGTTCCTCGACCGCTATCTGACCCTCTGGATCTTCCTCGCGATGGCGGTCGGTGTCGTCGTCGGCGCGCTCGTCGAGGCCATCCCGCGATTCTTCGGCGGCCTGACCGTCGGCACGACGAACGTGCCGATCGCGTTCGGGCTCATCGCGATGATGTATCCGGCGCTCGCGAAGGTCCGCTACGAGGAGCTCCCCGAGGCGATGCGAGACAAGCGCGCGCTCACGCTCGCGATGATCATGAACTGGCTCGTCGCGCCCTCGGTGATGTTCGCGCTCGCCATCACTCTGCTGCGTGAGTACCCCGAGTACATGGTGGGACTCATCATCATCGGCATCGCGCCCTGCATCGCCATGGTCATCGTCTGGAACGGGCTCGCCGAGGGCGACTGCGAGTTCGCGGCCGGGCTCGTCGCCGTCAACAGCATCATGCAGGTGCTCTTCTTCAGCATCTACGCGTGGTTCTTCGTGACGGTCCTGCCGCCGCTCATCGGGCTGGAAGGAGCGGCGGTCGATGTCTCGATCGGCGAGATCGCTCAGACGGTCGCCGTCTACCTCGGGGTACCGTTCGCGGCGGGAGTCGTCACCCGCTTCGCGCTGGTGCGAGCGAAGGGCGTCGCTTGGTACGAGAGCGTCTTTGTGCCCCGCATCGGCCCGATCACGCTCGTCGCGCTCCTCTTCACGATCTTCACGATGTTCTCGCTCAAGGGCGACCTGATCTTGCAGATCCCCCTCGACGTGCTGAGGGTGGCGCTCCCGCTGCTGCTCTACTTCGCCATCATGTTCTTCGCGACGTTCTTCCTTGCCAAGGCGATCGCGCTGCGCTACGCGAAGACCACCACGCTCGCCTTCACGGCCGCCTCCAACAACTTCGAGCTGGCGATAGCGGTGTGCGTGGCGGTGTTCGGCATCAATAGCGGCCAGGCCTTCGCCGCAGTCATCGGTCCGCTCGTCGAGGTGCCGGTGCTGATCTCTCTGGTGAACGTCGCGCTCGCGTTCCGAAGGCGGTACTTCGCCGACGAGCCAGCGCCCGTGGCCGCTGAGCTGCTCTCCGCCGCCGAGCAGGCCGAGGGCGCTTGTCTCGTGAGCGACATGCTGCGCGAGGAGTGAGATGCGCCGCTTCGCCATCTTCTCCGACATCCACGGCAACCTCGCAGCGCTTGATGCCGTGCTGCTCGACATGGATCGCGCAGGCATCGAGGAGCGCTACTGCCTCGGCGACCTGGTGGGCTACGGGCCAGATCCGGTCGGCGTCATAGACCGCATCCGCTCGCTCGGCATCCCGACCGTCCGGGGGAACTACGACGAGGGAATCGGCAATCGCCGGGGAGAGTGCGGCTGCCACTTCGCGAACGAGCAGGCCAGAGGCGAAGGCGCGGCATCGTACGTGTTCACCGAAGCGGCGGTGGGTGACGCCGACGCCGCGTGGCTCGCGGCTCTTCCCGACGATCTCCGCCTCGAGGTCGACGGCGTGCGCGTGCTGCTCGTGCATGGGTCGCCTCGGCAGATCAACGAGTACCTCACGCTCGATCGCACGGACGGGCAGCTCGCACGCTTGGCAGTCGCCGCCGACGCCGACGTCGTGTGCGTCGGGCACGTCCACGTGCCCTACCACCGAGCGATGTTCACCGAGAACGGCCTGCGTGTGCACTTCATCTCGAGCGGCTCGGTGGGCAAGCCGAAGGACGGCGACCCGCGCGCCGCGTGGGTCGAGGTGGCAATCGGTGCGCGCGAGGAGGTCGAGGCGCGCTCGCCGCACGATGCGGTCGCTGGACCGGCCGGGGAGGCAGCGCAGGGCGACGCGGGCTGGGTGGCCGCAGCCGTGCATCGCGTCGCCTATGACGCGGAGTCGGTCACCCGGGGCATCATCGCCGCCGGACTGCCAGCCTCGCTCGCGGAAGCGCTCGGAGGCATCGAGCGGAACGGCTGATGCGCACGTGGTGAGTACGGTGTGTGCTGCCTTCGCAGCGCGGCACGTTGCCGTCGCGCTACTCCATCACCTTCGTGGCCTCGGCGAGGTCGAGCTTGCTGATTCGCCGGATCGGCGGGATCTCCGAGAGCAGCAGCACGACGACAGCCGCGAGGATGACCCAGACGTAGGTCATCGGCCGCACGACGATTTGCATCGAGAACTGCTCGCTGGACATCGCGAGGAGTACCGCCTCGGCGGTGCGCAGGCCGAGCCAGATGCCGAGCGGGAGGCCCACGCACGCGAGCAGCAGGTTCTCGAGTGTGACCATGCCGGCGAGGTGCTCGTTGTCCTCGCCGATCGTGCGCATCGTCGCGATCTCGCGTGTCCGTTCGATGATGTTCGCGGTGAACGTGTTGTAGATGACGACGAACGCCATCGCGAATCCGAACCCGAGCAGGACGGCGAAGAAGAAGTACGTGAAGCTCATCATGCTTCGGAGCCCCTCGAGCATCGCGGACTTGACGATGACCTGCTGCGCGCCTGCCATGTCGTAGAGGCGGTCCTGTAGCTGGTCGGCGTATCGCGCGCCGGCGTCGAGGTAGAGCGCGTTGTACACGGGTCGCGTCGCACCCACGAGTTCCTCGCCGCGCTCGATGTTCGCGAACGCCGGCATGCCGAGCGCCTCTTCCGAGAGCGCCCCGACGCGCATCGTGCGCCGCTCGTCTAGGTACGGCGACTTGAACGACACGCTGTCACCCACCTCGACGCGCAGCTTCTCGGCGAGTTGGCGGGCGAGCACGACGTCCCCGGCACGCAGCGCCTCGTCGGGCCCCGGTCCGCTCACGATCTCGAAGCCGTGGAAGTCGGCGGCGGGGTCCATCGCGGTGATGACACCCTCGTGCGTCACGCCTCCAGCCGAGATCTTGACCGGCAGCACGTACGCCGCCTGCACGCGTTCGACGCCCTCCCAGCGCCCGACGTCTCGAACATGGCTCTCGCCGAGGCGCGTGCCGTAGAACGCCGAGATGTCCCACCGCTCGACCGCATCGAAGTGGTAGTTGAGCAGCCACTGTAGGGAGTCGTAGAAGGCCGCCGTCCCAAGCGTGAGGAGCACCGCGAACGCGATGCCGACGATCGTGTACGCGCTTCGCCGCTTCGCTCGGAAGACGTTGCGGATGGGGATGCGCACAACGAGAGCCTTCGGCAGCCATCTGCCGAAGAGCCGCTCGATGACCGGCATCGAGCCGCCGCGGAGCGAGAGGTTCGGGTCGGCGTGCATCGCGCGAGCCGGTGTCATGCGCGCCGACGTCCACGCGGGCACGAGCCCCGCGAACACGCACGCGATCGAACTCATCCCGACCGCAGAGACCATCACCTCCCAGTAGAGACGGGTCGTCAGGTACGGGATGCCGAGGATGCGGGTGTACTCGCCCGTGATCAGCATGGCCAGCACGTGCCCCAATACGAGTCCGACCGCCGACCCCGCCGCGGCCACCGCTATCGCGAAGAAGAGGTAGTGCGCGAGCACTTGCCCGTTGCTGTACCCGAGCGCCTTTGCGAGCCCGATCTGCCCGCGCTGTGACTGCACCAGCCGCGCGAGCGCGATGGCGAGCGAGAGCGCCGAGATGATCAGGATGAGCGTCGGCATGATCTTGGCCATGACGCGGTTCTGGTCGATCTCCTCGGCGAGAGCAAAGGCACTCGGCTGATCCTCGCGCGGCGTGCTCGCGACGATCCGGTAGGACTCGAGCACCTCTTCGACGTCGTCCATCACTTCGTCCCGGTCCGCCCCCGGTACCACGCGCACGGCGACATCGGTGACGGTGTTCGTCCTGTCGAAGAGCCGCTCGACCGCGCGCTGCGGCATGAAGAGGATCGTGAAGCCGGTCACCGACGGGATCTCGTTCTTCGAGCGCGTTGGGAACATGTACTCGGGACTCGCAGCGATGCCCACGATGCCGATGTCGTGCGTCACGCTGTCCGAGCGGATGCGCAGATGCTCGCCGACCCTCAACCCCGTGTCCTGGGCGAACTTGGTGTGGACGAGCCCGCCTTCGAGGTCCGAGGGCTCGAGGTAGCGTCCGCTCTCAACGAGTAGGTCGTTCACCGCCGGCCGGCGGTTCGGAGGCATGCCGATGATGCGCACGGTCCCCTGCTCGCCGGAGGCGGTGTCCATGCCCGTGTCGACGACGAGTCGCCCCTCGGCGGCGGCCACTCCGGTCACGCGCTCGACCTTGCGCACGACTCCCGCCGGTGCCCCCACGACCGAGACCGAGAAGTCGGCGAACTTGAGGCGCTCGTAGGCGTCGTCCGCGGACGCCTTGAGGTTGCGGTACGACTCCACGAACGCGACGTAGCTCGTGATGCCGATGGCCACGAGTAGGATGAGCGCGGCGAACTGGCCCCAATGGGTCCGCATGTCACGCCACGTCTTGAGGATGAGGATGCGCATCGTGTCTCTTTCCGTCTGCGTCCCTCGCCCGCTTGCCGCCCCTCTACCAGACGACGTCCTCGGGTGGCGTCGGGTTCGCGACGGTCTCCTCCTTGGCGATGTTGCCGTCGCGAAGATGGAGGACGCGGTCGGCCACCTGCGCGATCGGTGTGTTGTGCGTCACGACGATGACGGTCCTGCCTTCGCGCTCGTTCACGTCCTTGAGCGCGCGCAGCACGAGTTTGCCAGTGTGGAAGTCGAGGTTGCCGGTGGGTTCGTCGCCGAGGACCATCACCGGGTCCTTCGCGAGCGCCCGTGCGACGGCCACGCGCTGCTGTTCGCCCCCCGAGAGCTGCGAGGGGAAGTGGTGCAGTCGGTCGCCGAGGCCGACCACCTCGAGCAGTTCCCGTGCGCTCCTCGAAGGCGGCACTCCGTCGCGCGACGCGAGCTGGGTCGCGAAGCGGACATTCTCTTCGGCGGTGAGCGTAGGGATGAGGTTGAAGAACTGGAAGACGAAGCCGACCTTCTCCCGCCGGAAGAGCGTGAGCTCGCGCTGGCTCGAGCTCGAGATGTCCTCGCCGTCGATCACGACGCGGCCGCTCGTGGGCGTGTCGATTCCGCCGAGCATGTTCAGCAGCGTCGTCTTGCCCGAACCGCTGGGACCAAGGATGACGACGAACTCCCCGCGCTCGATCACCAGGTCGGTGTGATTGAGGGCGTGCACCTCGACCTCGCCCATGCGGTACGTCTTCACGACGTCCTCGAGCATGACGAGCGTGTCCGACGTGACGGCGACCCTGGTCACGGAACCTCCTCTTGCCAGCGCAAGCTCGCCGGGGCAAGCCCGCCAGCGCAAGCTCGCCGGGGCAAGCCCGCCAGCGCAGGCCCGCCAGTGCGATCTTGCCTGCGCAGGCGCTCTCCCTAGGGTACCCGCGCGAGTCGGCAGACGCACCCTCTCGGCCAGGTCGTCTCTGCGCTCTCCGAGGCGGATCGGGGCCTTGTTTGACCCCCTCATGCACGGTCGCTACCATATGCAAGCGTTCACAACGGCCAGGTAGCTCAGTTGGTAGAGCAGGGGACTGAAAATCCCCGTGTCGGCGGTTCAAGTCCGTCTCTGGCCACCAGCGAATCTCCGAAGGGTCGGGCCGAAGGGCCCGGCCCTTTGTATGTCTTGAGCAGGGGATTCGTCAGTGCCCCTATTCGGACTTCGTCCTCATGTTCCGTCGTCGCTGGAGCGCCGACTACACGCTCTACCAACCTCGTTTGCTACGGAGTACGGGAGATATGCGGTAGACGGAAAGTGATGCAGGAACGTCGGACCTGCGCCGAGGAGGGAGTAGACATGCGGAGGATGAGATGGGCGGGCAGGTCGTCTACCATTCTTCTTCCTGGGATGGCCAGTGTCCCCGCGTCACTGGTCCGGTCGGAGATCTGATGCCGGTCGCCGCGCTGGCAGGTATCATCAGCGGGGGCTCATCGGTTTGCCGACGAGGCGCCGCTTCGATGCCCTGTTGGGTTGGTTCGTCTGCGAGGGAGGGGTACAGACCATGGCGATCAGCGCTGAGCAGATTGACCTCTGGCGCGTTACACCTTCCGAGCACCAGCGTCTGGAGTTCAAAGAGGCTAGGACTGGTCTTGACCAGAAGAAGATGTATGAGTACTGCGTAGCCCTCGCCAATGAGGGCGGCGGATACCTCGTTCTAGGTATTGCTGACCAACCGCCCAGAGCTGTTGTTGGAACTTCAGCGGTCGGTGATCCCTGCGGGATGGCCGAGAAGCTGTTTCGCAAGTTGGGATTTCGAGTGGACGTCGAGGAAGTCAACCATTCGGATGGCCGCGTCGTCGTCCTCTCCGTCCCAGCTAGGCCCACAGGGACTGCCTATCACCTTGACGGTCGATACCTCATGAGATCCGGCGGCAGCTTGGTCGCCATGACGGAGGACCAACTTCGCAAGATCTTCGGCGAGGGT
This sequence comes from uncultured Eubacteriales bacterium, assembly GCA_964456615.1. Classification (GTDB taxonomy): domain Bacteria; phylum Actinomycetota; class Coriobacteriia; order Anaerosomatales; family CAVRZR01; genus CAVRZR01. Next base: position 9,308 of record CAYWCB010000018.1, read on the forward strand.
GAACCTGGTTGGCTTGAGCAGCACAGCAAGTCAGGACTCGCGGGAGCGGACGTACTGACGCTCTTGGACACCCAAGCCCTCTTCGAACTGCTTCAACTTCCCAGGCCTGCGACAGACGATGGCTACATCGAGCGGCTTGTAGATGAGCGGTTGATCGACGAGATTGATGGGTCGTTTGCCATCCGAAGGATGGGAGCGGTTCTCGTAGCCAAGGACTTGGGCGCGTTCTCCGATGTCGAACGGAAGGCCCCTCGGGTCGTGGTGTACGACGGGGTGTCCAAGCTGAAGACGAAGATGGACTCAGTGATTACCCGAGGCTACGCCGTCGGGTTCCAGGACTTGGTGAAGTACATTCAGAGCCAACTGCCGCAGAACGAAGTAATCGAGGATGCTCTTCGCAGGGCGGTGAAACTGGTGCCTGAGGAGGTCGTTCGTGAGCTCGTCGCCAACGCTCTCATCCACCAGGACTTCGCGATCCCCGGCGCCTCGGTGATGGTCGAGATCTACGACGACAGGGTGGAGTTGAGCAATCCCGGCGCACCCATTGTCGAGGTATCGAGGTTCATTGACGGCTACCAGTCGCGAAACGAGCGACTGGCTGGCCTGATGCGACGTTTCGGCATCTGCGAGGAGAAGAGTAGTGGGATCGACCGAGTCGTTGCCACCGTAGAGGCGTACCAGCTGCCTGCCCCGGACTTCAGGTCAACGGACACTCGAACGATGGTCACCATCTATGGACAGAAGCCGTTCGACGAAATGGACCGCGCTGAGAGAATTCGCGCATGCTACCAGCATTGCGCACTGAAGTACGTGATGGGACAGCCAATGACGAATCATTCCCTCCGCGAGCGGTTTGGCCTCCCGGCAGGCAAGAGTGTCATCGTGTCTCAGGTAATAAGTGCTACCTGCTCGGAGGGTCTGATCAAGGCCGATGAGCGGGTCGGTACTTCCAAGAGATTCGCAAGGTACTTGCCATTCTGGGCGTAGACAGAATCCATTTAAGCGGAATCCCTCGAATCTTGGTTTCGAGACCGGAATCAATCGTTCCTATCTGGGCAGTTCCTATTTAAGCCCAGAATCTCCGAACGGCTCTTGATTACCGCTGATTGCGTCGGTCCAGTCCCGATTGTCTCGGATGAATGAGTCGCACGCCTCGGAAGCCTGCGCGGGTGTTGCCTTGGCTCGGCCCTCACTTTCCAGGTCGTCAGTACACAGGACCCCTACCTGGGCGGAACCTCTGCCCGCAGGCCATGCACACCATCACGTTGACACCGCTGAAGAGTATGCCAATGATTGGGCTCCAGCCCTTCTTGGTCACCTGGACTTGAGTGCTCCCGCAATAGGGACAGTGAGTCTGCGGGCCTCCAGCGAATGCTTGCGCACGGGCTGCAAACTGCGATTGCAGATACCGTGACTTCAAGTCTTGGCCGGCTTCAAGTCGTGTTTCGGGGTCTGGATGGTATGAGGCTATGACGCTTATCTCTTGGTCGGTGAGAGCGTCAACAACGGCGCGTACGAGTAGATCGTCGCCAGAGTCTCTGGCCTTCTCTACGCGCTCGTTCAACTCGACAGCCCTGGCAACGTCCTGCATTTCGGGGTCAGAGGCAGGCTCTCGACGCAGACGTTCTGCTAGGTGTTTGCACGCCCATTGGCGCCCTTCCATGTCGGCATGGGACGAAGTGAGAAGCAGAAACTCATCAAGGGTCAGCTCTTCGTAGGCCCGTTCAGCTGCTTGCTCGCCGCACGACTCGTAGACATCGCTGATTCCTCGGGCGATTTGCCATGCGCGAGCCATGTCATGGTACTTGGGACTGTCCAGATAGGCATCGGGGCGTAGCTGATCTTCGTGACTACGTAGCCGCCGAACTCTCGACGGACCTCAAGGTCGTCATGCGACTGAGCCACCGCTAGGAGGTCGTCGATACTCAGGCGTCTGATCTCGTTGTGGAGCGAACCCTCGCCGCCATCGCGGGCAGTCTGCAGTCTTGCTCGAACCGACTCCAGAGACGCCGCCGTCCCATCAACCGATAGTCCGATTCGCGAAGAGCCACGTCCGTCAAGATCGGGCTCCGCCTCAATCATTGCGTCGACGAGTGACCGCAGACTCTCCTTGCTGTAGTAGCCGATGGTCAAGGACGCGAGAGATGGATCGGATTCCGAAACGGCATAGGAATCGTCCTCGGTGGGGTCATGCGATTCGTCCAGGTTGAACAGGGCCTTGACAAGGAAGGCCTCCGTCGGTGTTGTCGAGAGTGCTGCGCGCACCGCGTCGGGATACGGTGGGACTGTCAGAAGTGCACCTCGTGGGTTCATCTGGCCGTCTAGAGGGGTGAGTTCCAAGAAGCGCATGTCTAGTAGCAAGTCGAGGCTCTCGAAGGTGTGGAGGTCGCTAGTTCTGCGAGTCGAACCATCGGCTCGCTACGACCAGCCAGCCGAAGTCGAACCCACAGCCACCCGGATCGCCTGTGGCTACGCCGACCGCATAGCCTACGTCGGCGCCGCCCATCAGGAACACAAGCTCAAGGTCGTACTTCTCGCACGCGGCTCGCAGGTATGTCGATGGCTCGAGATGGTGGTCGAGACCGTCGATGTGGTCGCCGACTTGCGCTCTGTCGTCGCTGTCGCTCAACCTGGACAAGGCCACGAATCCCCCGACCCCTGCACCGCAGATCTGTGGCGTACCGAGCGTGACGCTGACGATGATACATCAGCATATCCCGAGGCGATGCGCGCGTCGTGCGGCGGCTGGAGTCGACGACACAGCCACACTCCGCAGGCGGGGCACGGTAGTCATGCGGCAGAAGAAGGCGCGAATCTCGTTCTTGACGTGCCCATTCTCCCGGACTGAAGATCCCCGTGTCGGCGGTTCAAGTCCGTCTCTGGCAACCAGCGATCATCCGAAGGGTCGGGCCGAAAGGTCCGGCGCTTCGTCTATGTGCGGCAAGGATCTGCAAGACCAGCGAGACGTGCAGGTTCTAGCTACGGCAAGGATTCCACGATCTGGCTCAGGCGCTCAACGACGCGCTCGATGTCGTCGCTCGTCGTCTTCCGTCCGAGACTGAATCGGATCGTACCTGTGGCCACGGTCTCCGACGTCGCCATTGCCTTGAGCACCGGTGACATCTGTACTGACCCCGAATGGCAGGCAGATCCCGTCGTTGCGGCTACTTCCGGCATGGCGGCAAGGATGTCTCCGCCGACGCGACCGATGAACGAGACGTTGAGCGTGTTCGGCAACCGCCGTTCGGGATGACCGTTGAGAACGACACCCTCGCCGAACTCGTCGACGAGCAAGGACCAGAAGAGATCACGAAGCTGTACGACCTGCGACATCGGCCCGAGGTTCTGAGCGAGGATCGCTGCCTGGCCGAGTCCGACGATGAGCGGGACGTTTTCTGTCCCAGCACGCCGACCGGATTCATGTCCCGCGCCATGCATGAAGGGCTCGAGCTTCACGCCGTCGCGCATGTACAGAGCGCCCACGCCTTTCGGACCGTAGAACTTGTGGGCCGCAATCGACATCAGGTCGACGCCGAGGTCGTCCACGTTGGTAGGGATCTTGCCGACCGATTGAGCGGCGTCGGTGTGCAGCGGCACGTCCGCTTCGCGGCAAACCGCGGACAACTCGGCTATCGGTTGTACTGTGCCGACCTCGTTGTTGGCGTGCATCACCGACACGAGGACCGTGTCCCGCCTGATTGCATCAGCCACACCTTGCGCGTCGACCACGCCGAATCTGTCGACCGGGACGACAGTGACCTCAGCACCGAGTGTGCGCAGGAACCTCAATGGCTCTACGATTGCCGGGTGTTCCACTGCACTCGTCACGTAGTGGCCCTTCGCCCCGTTGGCGAAGAAGCACCCCTTGAGGGCGTGGTTGTTCGCCTCGGTGCCTCCACTAGTGAACACGACTTCGTGCACCGAGCAGCCGAGGAGATCAGCCACGTGCGCTCGTGCTACCTTCACTGCGTGGCGAGCCGGCATGCCCGCCCAATGCGCGCTTGACGGGTTGCCGTACGCGGATTCGAGGTAGGGGAAGATCGCGTTGCGCACCGACGGGTCGATCGGTGTGCTCGCGTTGTAGTCCAGATAGATGCGATCCATGGATGCTCCCTGGCATGAGGCCGGACCAGTTGGTTCTCGTCGATGTGTCAGATTCGTGCTCAGCGCGCTCCGCAACACGAAGGACGATGCCCGCCTACGAGGCGATTCGTGTCGCTCCGTAGAACTTGCTGAAGACGCCTGCGTAGACGGCTGTCGCGAGCACGATACTCGCATAGTTGATGGTCGAGAGCGCGGGCAGCTGGATGAGGTGACCGTACACGAACGCTCCCAGGACCTGAGAGCCGACCAAGGCTCAAACCATCGCCCACTGCGTCGGGAAGTACTCGCTCTTGCGGAAGTAGGTCCGGAAGTAGTCCGCGAGCAGGTAGACTGTGTAGATGAGCCAGCCGACAGCAAAGACGTAGCTCGCTGCGACCAGCGTTTGTGTCGGGACGCTCAGGTCGAATCCGAAGGACTTCGGGAAGAGGAGGGTCAACCGGTAATAGCTGATCGCGTAGAGGCAGGCGATCGGCGCGAGCAAGAAGAACGCAGGCTGAAGGTGCTTCTCCGGCAGTGCGTGTGACCTCGCGTAGCCGTAGGCGAGCACGACAAGCTTGGCCAACAGAATGACTGATCCCACCACGACCGTAGCGGTCGATGCAATGGCTGTGAGCTCGCCCAGTGCTTCGTCCGTTGCGGCGGACGCAAGTGCTGTCCCCGCTAGGGCGACCAGTCCGAACGCGAATGCATCGAGCAGCCATACGAAGTTCATCTGGGTTGGATCGGGCCTCCGAGCGAACAGGTTCCGGGTGACGCGGAACTCGAGACCGAACAGCGCGAACCATATCACCGCGAACAACACGGACGCTGGAAGCACGACAACGTGCGGGCTCACCGCGACGGACGGTATGAAGAACGGGAATGCCGCGAGGACGACCGCCACGGTCATTGCCAACGAAGCGATCGGAACGAACGTGCCGGTGACCCTCGTTGGCGGCGAGGCCATGAACTCGCGGTAGCCATCCGAGCGGGCAAGCCAAAGCGTTAGGTCTTTGACGAACACGACTGTCAGTCCGAGATTCACGAGCATCATCACGAACATGATCGCGATGAGGACCGCAATGAGCGCCGCCTCACCTGCCGCTAGGCTTGACCACCCGATGTCCGACAGGTGTATCGACCCCTGTCCGTGCGGCACGCTGAACTGGAGCCAATTGAACGCCATCAGCGTGACCCCGCCTGCGGCGAGCGGTGCCTGGAAGTTGAACGGCGAGAACTGCACTAGAAGACCAGCACCTTGTCTGCTGCCACGGTGTGTTCCGCGAGCTCGACCATGTTGCTGCGCTCCGCACCTTCAAGGAGTTCGTGGGGTTTCAGGCCGCGCGCATCCATGCAAGTCCCGCAAAGTAGCACCTTGCCCTTGCGCGCGATCGGCTTGAGCATGCGTTCGAGGTTGTAGTAGCCGTCCGGAGTCGTCTGGCCTGCCTTGCCGCAGAAGACCGCGTCGGCCATGAGGAAGATCTCGACCTGGTTGTCCTCCTCCTTGGCGAGCGTCATGGCGAGCCGCAGCCCGTTGTAACTACGCTCCGTTCCGTAGGGAGGATCACTGAGAACGAGCAGGTACCGCATGTCGGTCTCCTATCTCTCCTTGACGCCTCCGGCGTACTCGACGGGAAGTCCGCGTTCATTCCATTCGCGCACCCCGTCCTCGAGCCGGACAGCCGTGAAACCCCTCTCACGCAGCAGGTCGACGGCCTCGACAGCTAGGACGCAGTACGGACCGCGACAGTAGGCGACGATCTGCTTGTCCCTCGGAAGCGTCGCCAGATGCTCTTCGAGTTCGGCCAATGGCAACGAGACCGCGTAGGGGAGGTGTCCCGCGTTGTACTCGGCATGCGGGCGGACGTCGAGCACCACGACGTCTCCGGCTTCGGCTCGGGTCAGTAGTAGCTCGCGGTCGACGGGCTCCATGTCCTCTCGGCTGGTCTGGAAGTGCCTCGTGATCGCCTCGATCTCAACGAGCGCGTGCTCGGCAAAATCCTGGATGCCGAAGAGCAGAGCGGCTACGTGTGGGCTCGTGGGCCGGTAGATGACGAAGTTGCCACGTCGTTCCGACTCGACCAGGCGGGCCTGCTTCATTAGCTGTAGGTGCTGTGAGGTGTTGGCGACGGACATCTCTGTCTCGCAAGCGAGATCCTCGACACTCCGCTCGGCCTGCAGCAGCAAGTCGAGCAATTCCAAGCGCTTCGCGCTCGAGAGCGCCTTGCCGATGCGGGCGAACTGCTCATAGAGGTCGGACTTGTACCGGCTGTACGTCGTCATCGGTCCTCCATGGGTAAACTATTCAAGTGAACACTGGAATAATAACACCCTACAGCGCGCTCACGCAAACGGCCCATCCGCCGCGAGTTGTTGGCACACAGGGTGCACATGAACTCCTACAGATTGAGTCGTGATTTGCGTTGTCACGTGCGACGCTGGTCACCGAAGATCGAAGGAGTTGACTCGCCATGATGTGGGGTTACCCGCTTCATCACGGATTGGGGTACGGACCGGGGTACGGCGCCGGCTGGCTCGGCATGGGTTTCATGGTGCTGTTCGGTCTGGCCGTCACCGTCGCGATCGTCCTGTTCGCGGTCTGGCTCGCCCGGGCCTCCGGTAGCCAGGCCGTCAGGCACCAACCAGGGCCGGTCTCGGCCTGCGAGATCGCCAGGGTGCGGTATGCAAAGGGCGAGATCACGAGAGAGCAGTTCTACGACATCTGCGGGCCGGTCGGCACGTGGAGACCACCTGAAGGGAGCGAACGAACATGATGTTCCTTTGGCCATTCTTCTTGTTTGTCGGCGTTGCGATGCTCGTGCTGTGGGTCGTTCGCGGCGGTACCGGACCGTTGCCGATGCCGGGGTGCATGGGTCACGGCTCCATGGACCACGGTGCGCAAGACAAGACTCCTCTGGAGATCGTCCGCGAGCGCTACGCTCGTGGTGAGCTCACGAAGGAGCAGTTCGAGGAGATCAGCCCCGCCCTCACATTGTGACTCTGTCCGGTGGGCGTGCGGTAGAAGGAGAGGCGTTCTCCTCTTCTAGCTGGGCTTCTGTCGGGACCGAAAGTCCCCGTGTCGGCGGTTCAAGTCCGTCTC
>CAYWCB010000019.1:0-16366 GCA_964456615.1 uncultured Eubacteriales bacterium
AACAACGCAGGCGGTCTGGCCGAGAAGCTGGTCGTGGTCGAGTACGGGATCACTCCGTGTCGAGGCTGCAACGCGTGTTCGCGAACGGGGACGTGCGTCGTGGAGGACCGGATGCACGAGATCTACCCGCTCCTCGATGGGGCCGACGCCGTGGCGGTGTCGAGCCCCGTGTACTTCGCCACGGTACCTGCCGTGCTGAAGGCCTTGTACGACAGGTGTCAGCCGTACTGGGTCCGAAGGCATGTGCTCGGACAGTCGCGCCCGCGCAAGCGGCCCGGTGGAATGCTGGTGGTCGGGGGCGGCGGCGACCCGTTCGGTACGGGGTGTGCGATATCAACGACCAAGAGCGTGCTGGCCGTGCTCGGCGTCCAGTATGAAGTTGAGCTGGAGGTAGAGGGTCCGGACGCCCCGAGCGACATCGAGGGTCGCCCGGAATCGCTCGTCCGTGCCGAGGAGCTCGGGTCTCACCTCGTCCGGCTCGCCATCGATTACCGCAGGTCAGAGGCGTAGTGCGCCGCCCTGAGGCGCGCCGTCGATACCCTCGGGTCACGTAGCCGACCTCATTCGATCCGTGACGACCTGCCCGTTTGCGCCGCCGTTTCCGGTGTGCGTACAATCGCACTCCGCCGCTTTCTGGGGGCAGGTCTCGTATCCGACGCTCGAGGGGTTGTATGAGAGTCCGGCCGGCGAGCCGGCACGATTCCGCAAGACCCAGCCGCTGTTTGCAGTCACCGTCCCAGCACTCGTCATACTCCTCAGCATCACAGGATTCGTGTGGGCGCAGAAGGACGTCACCGTCATCGTCGACGGTGACGCGAGGCGGCTTTCCACGCAGGCGATCGACGTCGCCGGAGCCCTGCGAGATGCGGGCGTCGAAGTGGGGACGAGAGACATCGTGACCCCGGCTCCAGATACCGAGCTCGGCGACGGTGACACGATCGTCGTTCGGCATGCGATCCCCCTCACACTCGAAGCTTCGGGGGAGTCGATCGAACTCGCGGTCGTGGGCAAGACGGTCGCCGACGCGCTCGTCGCTGCCGGCATGGATCCCTCGGACAATGCCGGAGTGAGCCCGTCGCTCGACGCGCCCCTCGAAGCGGGCATGACGATCATGGCCCCGAGGACCGTGGTCAGGGTCCTGGAGGAGCGGATCGTCGTGCGGCGCTCCACGGTCAAGAAGCGAGATCCCGGTTTGTCCCGTGGAAGACGCGAGGTCGTGGTCGAGGGGAGGAACGGGAAGGCCCTGAGGGTGTACCGCACTCTCGTGACCGACGGCGTGGAAGGTCAGCGCATTCTGGTATCCGAGCGAGTCGTGGCCAGGCCCGTGGATCGCGTGATCGCCGTGGGCAGCGCTTCCGGTCCGAAGGCGGCGCGCGTCCGAGCGGACAGGGCGTTCTCCTCGCGCTCCTCCGGTCGGGCGGCGAAGGGGAGACACATGGCGGTCTCGGCGACCGCGTACTCTCCGGGCAGTGATGGCGTCGACTGGCGGACGGCCACGGGCGCCCGCGCGGGCCTGGGCGTGATAGCTGTCGACCCCAGGGTGATCCCTCTCGGCACGCGCATCTTCGTCCCCGGATACGGCTACGGTGTCGCGGCCGATACCGGCGGCGCTATCAAGGGTGCCCGCATCGACGTGTGCTTCGAGAACCGCTCGGACGCGCTACGGTGGGGCCGCCGCAACGTCTCGATCGTCCTCCTCGACTAGTCGATGGCCTTCTCCGAGCTCGCATCGCCGTCAGCCACTCGGGCGGTGCTCGAGAGGCACGGCCTCGCCACGAAGAAGCGCCTCGGGCAGCACTTCCTCATCGACGACAACGTCGTGGGTCGGATCCTGTCGCTCGGCGAGCTAGGCGGGGACGACGTCGTCCTGGAGATCGGACCCGGCATCGGCACGCTCACCGCAGCGCTCTGCCGGAGCGCGGGCTCGGTGGTGGCCATCGAGCGCGACGCCGACCTGCTCCGGGCGCTTCAAGAGGCGACCGTCGGATGTCCACGGCTGGCCATCATCCGTGCGGACGCTCTTGCCCTCTCACCCGATGAGATGTCCGCGCCCTTCGGCGAACCGGATGCGCTCGTCGCGAACCTGCCGTATTCGGTCGCGGCCACGGTCATCCTGCACCTCTTCGAGATCCTGCCGCGTCTTCAGACTGCAGTCGTGATGGTGCAATCGGAGGTCGCCGACCGGATCGCCGCCGTGCCGGGCACGAAGGACTACGGCTCCTACACGGTCAAGCTCCGCCTGCTCGCGGAGACGGTCGCTCGCTTCGCGGTCGCGCGGGGCTGCTTCCTGCCGCCGCCCCGCGTCGATTCCGCCGTCGTGCGTTTGCTGCGGCGCCCGCTGTCAGACGACCCAGAGACGCTGCGGTTCGCCGCGAAGGCCGCGGACGCGGCCTTCGCCCATAGGCGCAAGAAGCTGCGCAATTCGCTCAGGACCGCCCTCGGTGCAGATCCCGCACTGTTGGATATGGCGCTTCGGGATGCCGGTGTCGACGGCGGGGTGCGTGCCGAGATCCTGCCCCCCGAGGCCTTTCTGGAACTCGGTAAATCCCTGAAAAAGGCACATTTGCTGGGCATTTAGCATTGAGGTCGCGACGATATTCGGCTATACTCCGTTGATGACATAAGGAGGTTCTATGGACCTTGCACGCCAGGCAGAGGTCGTCGGGCGTATCCGCAACGACCTCGAGGGGCTGACCGGCACACGCATGCGTCTCAAAGCGAACATGGGTCGCTCGAAGATCATCGAGCGGGAGGGGGTCTTAGAGCAAACGCACCCCAGTCTGTTCGTCGTGAAAGTCGAAGAGAAGCGCGATCGCACTGCTCGAGTCTCATATAGCTACGTCGACGTCCTCACGGGGACGGTAGAGCTGACACACTGCGAGAGTGGCGAGAGCCTTCTGCCCTGGCTGAACTAGTACGAGCCGGGACAGCGCGCACGAGGGCGTGGGCCGACGGCGGTCTGCGCTCTTCGTCATCTCGGGGCGCTTTCTGCGATGATGCGCGGAAGGGGCAGACGGGTGCCTCGCGTTCGGGCGTGGGGTAGCACCGGCGCTGCAGAATGCCGGTGCCGGTCCGGGTCGAGCTCCCGGGGGCACAGGTGGTGAGGTCGTGTCGAGCGTCGGAATCGTCGTAGAGGCTCCCGCGAAGGTGAACCTGCACCTCGGTGTGGGTCGTCTGCGGCCCGACGGGTTCCATGCGGTCGAGACCGTTCTTCAGACGATAGACCTGACCGACAGCGTGTCGCTCCGGCCCTCGAAGGTCTTCCGGCTCGTCTGTCATCCGGATCTTGAGATCCCAGCGAAGCACAACCTCGCGTGGAGGGCGGCGATGCTGCTGGCCCAGCGCGTGGGACGGGACCCGCTGGTCGAGATCGAGCTCACGAAGGCCATTCCGATGGGTGCGGGTCTCGGCGGAGGGTCTTCCGATGCGGCGGCGGTGATCGCGGGCCTCGCGGGGATATGGGGGATGGGGGAGACCGGCGACCCTCTCCTCGCCGAGATTGCTGCGGGGATCGGCGCCGACGTCCCGTTCTTCCTCCACGGAGGCACTGCCCTGTTCACGGGGCGGGGCGACGAGTTCGTGAGGCGTGTCGAAGCGCCTGCTCTGGACATCGTCATCGTGAAGCCCTCGGAGTCCGTGCGAACTGCGGCGGCCTATGTCGAGTACGACTACGCACCCGTTCCCGCGAGTCGTCCCGAGGCGCTCATCGCCGCGTGCGAGTCCGGGGACGTGGCTTGCGTGGCGGCCGCGCTCGCCAACAACATGGAGCGGGCCGCCGTCACGCTGGTTCCCGAAGTTGCCGACGCGCTAGCATGGGTGAGGGGCGCCGAGGGTGTCCTGGGCGCCATCGTCGCGGGCAGCGGTTCCGCGGTGTTCGGTGTCTGCAAGAGCAGCCAGGTTGCCGAGGACGCGGCAAGCGAGGCGCGCCTGTTCGGCTGGTGGTCCGTCGCAGCACGGAGCCGCGAGTCCGGTGTATGCGTTCGGCCTCTGGAGGAGGCGTCGTGAAGGTCGATGCGGTGGTGCTCGCTGGCGGCGACGGGGCCGTGATCGATCCGTCCGCTCGCTTCAAGGGGCTGCTCCCGATTGCCGGCAGGCCCATGGTCGAATGGGTCGTCGACGCACTGAGAGCCGCCGAGTCCGTCCACGAGATCGCGGTGGTCGTACCTACGGCCGAGAACCTGGGGCCGTGGGTGGACAAGGTCGACAAGCTGGTCGTCTCGGACGGCGAGTTCATCGACAACGTTCTCGCGGGAGTACGCGCGTTCCGCGTCGAGCGCCCGCTGCTCATCGCGACGGGGGATCTGCCGGCACTGCTGCCGGAGGCCATCGACGACTACGTTCGCACGAGTCTCGCCAGGGGAGCCGAGGTGACCTATCCACTCGTGCGGAAGTCGGACATGCTCGAGCAATTCCCCGGGTCCGAGCGCACGTTCGTGAGGATCCTCGGGGGACCGGTGACCGGAGGCAACGTCGCGCTCGTCACACCCGAGGTGGCCGAGCGAAACGCCGAGGTGGGGCAGCGACTGTTCGAAACCCGCAAGAGCGCGGTCAGGATGGCCCGGGTCTTGAGCGTCGGTTTCGTCGCGCGGCTCGTGACCGGACGGCTTCGGCCGGAGGACGTGGAGAAGCGGATGAATCGGCTCCTCGGAGCGGAATGCGCGGCCGTGTATACGAGCCACGCGTCCATCGGTGCGGATGTAGACAAACCAGTTGACGTAGTTGTCGCCGAACGCGTGCTCTACGAACGCAGACGTGGTACCAATACAATGAGCGAAAACGAGCGGGTCCTGGAGGGGTGAGGCGAGCATCGCTGCAATCCGGCGGTTGCCGTCAGGCACTAGTAGGGGGCTAAGATGCAGATCACGAAAGTCACACTGCGCCCCGTGGCCATGAACAAGGTCTGTGCTATCGCGAGCATCGTCATCGACAACTGTTTCGTGATCCATGACCTGCGAGTGGTTAACGGTGACAAGGGCCTGTTCGTGGCGATGCCATCGCGCAAGTTGCCGAGCGGCGACTTCCGGGACATATGTCACCCGATCAACACCGAAGCGCGGACGATGATCCAGCAGTCCGTGCTCGACCAGTTCCTTCAAGAGGGCGGCGTCGAGGCATTCGCCGCGGCGGCTCAGGAGCAGCCGGTCTTCGAGGTCTGATCGCGCGCGCTGTGATCGACGGCCACGTCGGTCGGCACTCGATCGCTCGTCCGCGCTCGAGGTCGCCTGCGTCTGCCCACAGGTTGACGCTCTTTCGCGCCTCTCCCTACACTGCGACAGGTCTCCCGGGCACGGTGCGCGACCGGCGAGTCCGCACAGAGAGTGCGGTTGCCGGGAACCGGTGGCCGAGACCTCGTACTGGGGCGTAGCCAAGTGGTAAGGCAGGGGACTTTGGATCCTCGACTCGTAGGTTCGAATCCTACCGCCCCAGCCAGGCATCCCTCCTTGATCGCACCGCGCGCCATCGCGGACCGTTCGGGGTAAAGGAGCAGATATGAGCGCAGCCGCCCTGATCCTCGCCGCCGGCGAGGGCACGCGCATGAAGTCCGACCTCCCCAAGGCCGCACATCGCATCCTGGGCGAACCGCTCGTGCGCTACGTGGCCGACGCCGCGCGCGAGGCAGGGTGTGATCGCATCGTGGTCGTCACCGGGCATGGGGCCGAGGTCGTCGAGGCGCTTCTCGAGGGCGTCGAGACCGTCCGCCAGCACGAGCAGCTCGGGACGGGACACGCGGTGATGTGCGCGCGTGACGCCCTAGCCGGCTTCGGGGGCTCGCTGCTTGTGCTTTCCGGCGACACGCCGCTGGTGCGCGCGGAGACCTTGGCCGGGCTCGTCGCGATGCGGGAGTCCTCGGGCGCGGCGCTCACGCTGCTCACGACCCACCTGCACGATCCCTCGGGCTACGGCCGCATCGTGCGCGACCGTGACGGAACGGTTGCCGGGATCGTCGAGGACAGGGACCTGGAACCCGATCAGCACGCGTTGAACGAGGTCAACACCGGGACGTACTGCTTCGATTCCGGCGTGCTCTTCGCGCACCTCCATCGGCTCACCACAGAGAACGCGCAGGGCGAGTACTACCTCACCGACATGGTGCGCGTCTTCAGCGACGAGGGCGTGCTCGTAACGGCGCTTCCCGCCGAGGATCCGCTCGAAACGCTCGGCATCAACTCGCGCGTGCAACTCGCCGAGGCGAGCGAGGTCCTGCAGCGGCGGATCAACATGTCTCACATGCTGGCCGGAGTCACGATGACGGCGCCGGACCTCACGTGGGTCGGGCCCCGTGTGACGTTGGGTCGCGACGCAGAGCTCCTGCCGATGACGTTCCTTCTCGGCGGCACGAGCATCGCCGAGGGTGCCGTGATCGGGCCGAGCACGCGGATCACCGACTCCTCGGTGGGTGCTGGCGCCCGAATCGACTCGTCGGTCCTCGTCGAGGCGGTCGTCGGCCCGGGGGCCACCGTCGGCCCCGTCGCGTACTTGCGCCCCGGCGCCGTGCTCGAGGCGGGAGCGAAGGCGGGCACGTGCGTGGAGATCAAGAAGTCGCGCCTGGGAGAGGGCTCGAAGGTGCCGCACCTGAGCTACATCGGGGACGCCGACATCGGTGCGGGCGTGAACGTGGGCGCCGGGACCATCACGTGCAACTACGACGGCGTATCGAAACATGCCACGGTGATAGAGGACGGCGCGTTCATCGGCTCTGATACGATGCTCGTGGCGCCGCTTCGGATCGGGCGTGGGGCCGTGACGGGGGCGGGGAGCGCGATATCGCGCGACGTGCCTCCGGACGCCCTGGGTATCGAGAGGGCCGAGCAGCGCACCATCGACGGGTGGGCCGAAAGGCGTCGTTCACCTCACGCGCGAGAGGCCGCCGAGTCGAACGCGCAGACTGCCTCGGACTCCGAGGCGGGGGATGCCGCCGGAACCGAATAACGAAACAAAAGGGAGCAGCGCGCTAGCTATGTGTGAGTCCGAGAAGCGAATGCTCGTGTTCTCAGGGTCGTCGAACCCCGAGCTTGCCGATGGCGTGTCCCGCCATCTGGGGATCGAGCTGGGCAACGTCAAGCTCGACGAGTTCGCCAACGGCGAGATCTACGTCCGCTACCTCGAGTCGGTCCGCGGGTGCGACGTCTTCATCATGCAGTCGATATGCGCACCCGTGAACAAAACGCTCATGGAGCTGCTCATCATGGTCGACGCGGCCAAGAGGGCGAGCGCATGTACGATCACCGCCGTCATCTCCCATTACGGCTACGCCCGCCAGGACAAGAAGTCGGCGGCGCGCGAGCCGATCACCGCGAAGCTCGTCGCCGACCTGCTGACGGTCGCCGGAGTCGATCGCGTCATCGCGATGGACCTCCATCAGGGCCAGATCCAGGGCTTCTTCAACCAGCCCGTGAACCACCTGACGGCGCTCCCTATCCTGCAGGACTACTTCCAGAGCCTCAATCTCGACGGCATGGTCGTCGTCTCGCCCGACGTGGGCCGCGTGAAGGTCTGCAAGAAGCTCGCGGACATGCTCGGTGCGTCGCTCGCGATCATGCACAAGGGCCGGTCGCAGCACAACGTCGCCGAGATCACGCACGTCATCGGCGAGGTCGAGGGCATGACCTGCATCATCGCCGACGACATGATCGACACAGCGGGCTCGGTGACCGAGGGCGCGAAGGCGCTCATGAACGCGGGCGCGAAGGCCGTCTACGTCACCGCTACGCACGGCATCTTCTCGCCGCCGGCCTACGATCGTATCGAGGCCTCTCCTATCACCGAGGTCGTCGTGACCGACACCGTGCCGGTGCCCAAGGAGCGCCGCCACGGCAAGATCCACGTGATCTCGGTGGCGCCGCTCTTCGCTCATGCCATCGAGAACGTCTTTAAGAACGAGTCCGTCTCCGAGCTGTTCGACCCCGACTTCCAGCTCTGAGGTCTGCTAGACTTCACGGGTTGCGGTCGGAGCGGCCGCCCGAAAGGAGATAGGCGAGAGGCATGAGCGAAGCGATCGACATCACCGCGTTCCACCGGGACGTCGTCGGCAAGGCGAATCGCCGGCTGGCGGCGGAGGGCAAGATTCCGGCCGTCCTGTATGGCCAAGGCAAGCCGACGAAGGTGCTCGCCGTCGACCGGCATGATTTCGAGCTGCTGATGGCGCACCACGCGCCCGGGGCGACCATCGTCGCGATCCACATCGAGGGCGAGAAGCGGCCGGTGAACGCGGTCATCAAGGAAGTGCAGCACAGTCCCGTGAAGGGGAGCATCCTGCACGTGGACTTCCAGATCATCCGTATGGACGAGGCGATCCACGTCTCCGTGCCCCTGCGCTTCGTGGGCGACTCGGCGGGCGTGAAGGCTGGAGGCGTGCTGACCGAGAACGTCCACCAAGTGGCGATCGAGGCCATGCCGAAGGACATCCCCGGGTACATCGAAGTGACCGTCGACCCGCTGGAGATCGGCGATAGCCTGCGCCTCGGCGAGGTGCCGATCCCAGACCGAGTCAAGGTCCTCGACGATGCCGAGGAGATCCTCTGTTCGGTCCTGCCGCCGTCGGTCATCGTCGAGGTCGAGGTCGAGGCCGCCGAGGAGGAGGAAGAGGTCGAGCCGGAGCTCGTCGGCGAGAAGGGGGAGGAGGAGTCCGAGGGGGCCTAGGTGCGCGAGCCTGAGGTCCGGCGTGAGCCGCCAACCGCCGAGGGCATCCTGATGGGTCGGCGTTCGGAACAGCGCTCATGAGCAAGATGATCGTCGGGCTCGGGAATCCCGGTCCCGAGTACGAGCGCACCCGTCACAACGTCGGTTTCATGGTCGTCGACCTGCTCGGCGAGAACCTGCGCGCCTCCTACTGGAAGGACGAGGCGGGAGCGAAGACGGCGGTCGTTCGCTTGGGCGAGGACGAGCTCGTGCTCGCCAAGCCGCAGACGTTCGTGAACGTCTCGGGCGCAGCAGTGTCGAAGCTCCTCGCCGAGTACGAGGTGGGACTCGAGGACCTTATCGTCGTGCACGACGACCTCGACCTGCCGGCCGAAGCGGTGCGCGTGAAGCGCGGCGGGGGACATGGCGGACACAACGGGCTCAGGTCACTCAACGACGAGCTCGGGTCGGGAGAGTACGCCCGGGTGCGGATCGGCATCGGACGCCCGCCGGGCCGCATGGATCCCGCCGACTTCGTGCTCCAGCCGATGCGGGGCGAGGTGCTCGAGGACTTCGAAGCGGTCGTCCCGACCGCCGCGCAAGCGACGATGCACGTGCTGGAGCACGGCGTCGAGTCCGCCATGCGGGATTACAACGCGGACTGACAGCGTGCTCGCAGGCGCCCGAGCGCCCGACGCGACCGGGTTGCCGTGTTTGAGCGTCCGCGAGGCGGGAACACATGACGTGCGAGGCTGGATCGAGCCTGAACGGACTCGGGGTGAGTTCGATGTCGTCCACATCTCACAAGCAACCATGGGTGTGGAAGCCGCGAAGGAAGGCGCCTCCGCCCCAGCAGCGCTACATGCACGGTCAGGTCGCCCGGCACCGGCCCACGCACACGCAGCACACGGGCCAGCGGAAGACCTGACGCCGACCACGAACGCGGCAATCGGCGCTCGGGCGTTCGGCACGCGGTTCGTGGTGCGACGAGGTGGACCAACGTCTTGGCGCGGCCGCCCGAACAGGCGCGTCCCGCGCTCCTACCGCAGGTACTTCATCGGGTCTGTGGGCGTGCCGTTGACGCGCACCTCGAAGTGCAGGTGCGGACCGGTCGAGAAGCCGGTGTTGCCGACGGTGCCGATCGTCTGTCCCTTCGCCACCTGCTGGCCGTTGGACACTTTGATCCCGCCCGACTGCTGGTGAGCGTAGAGCGTCACGACGCCGTCCCCGTGATCGATCATGACGGTGTTCCCGTATCCGCTTCGGTACCCGGTGTAGATGACGGTGCCGTCCCCGGCGGCCGCGATCGCGGCGCCGTTGATCGGGCTGCTGCCGTTCTTGCCGATATCGATACCGGTGTGCAGCCTGCGCGTACGGAAGATCGGGTGGATGCGGTATCCGTACGGCGATGTCACGTTGAAGAAGCCGGGAACGGGCCATCCCATAACGCCGTTGTAGCGGCCACTTCCCTGTGAGGCGGCAGCGAGTTCTGCGGCGATGCGTTCGGACTCGCGCTCCTCTTCCTCGGCGATCGCCTTGAGTTTGCGGGCGTTCTCCTTGGTCTCGGAGAGGAGCTCCGACTTCTCGTCGTAGACGGCTTGCTGCGCGCTCACTCTGTCGCGACGCCGTTCGCGCAGGGTCCGCAGGTTCTCTTCGACCTGCTCGGCCTCGGCTCGCTTGATCTGCACCGAGTCGAGGGTGCGGTCGAGCTGGATCTTCGCTTTCTCGAGGTCGGCCTTCGTGCGCAGAAGACTCTCGGCCAGATTCTGATTCGAGCGGATGACGCGTCTGACGAGGTCGGTGCGCGCGATGAAGTCACCTATGTCCCGCGAGCTCAGGACGAGGTCCAGGTAGTAGAGGTCGCCCTGCTTGTACGTGACCTGGATTCGCTCGTCGAGCAGGCCCTGCTCGCGCTGGAACTGCGCCCGGGTGCGCTCGATCTGCTCGGTCTTCTCGGTGACCTTGATGCGCAGCTGGGCGACTTCAGTGCGCAGGCGTCTGCTGCGCGTGGCCGCGTCGCCGATCTGCGGCTCGAGTTCGGCGACCTCATCTTGGAGAGCGTCGATCTTGTCGTCGAGAGCCGCCGTCTCCTTCGCGAGCTTGCCGGCGAACGCCTCGGCCTTCTTGGCCGCCTCGCGTGCCTCGGCGGCCTTCTCGCGGGATTCCTGGAGGTCGGCGGCTGTCACCCCGAACGCGGGTACCGCGAGGGCAACGCAGAGTATTGCCGCAAGTGCTGCGGCGACATATGCGCGACTGCGATGTGGTGCCACGAATCCTCCGCTGGCTTGCCTGGTTGCGAGCCGTCTGGAAGGCGCATCGACCCGTACAGGATACCAACGCCTTCTGGGTACACTCAATCTCGGCACGTGAGTGCTGCCGCTCAAGAGCGACGGTGCGCCGTTCGCGCGCCGAGTAGTCCCGGGCAAGGAGGTCAGCACGATGTCAGACGACGCCGCCACTCCCGAGAAACGTATGCAGGCAGCCGAGGACCCGCAGACTCCGGAGCGTGAGGGCTCATCGGCCGACGCGGAAACGCCTTCGGTCCCGCCCGCTGCGGAACCGACTTCCCCGCAGCACGCGCCCACCGCTGCGCCGCCCTCCGTGGCGCCGGAGCCGCCGCCTGAGGCTCCCCCGCCCCCGCCCCCTCCTCCACCCCCTCCGCCGGTCGAGGTCATGCCGCTGCGTCCCGGCCCTGCGACGGATTCGAGCAAGACCTTGGCCGGGCTGGGCTACATCTTCCCGATCATCGCGCTCGTGATGCTGTTCGTGGAGCCCTACAAGGACGAGAAGTTTGTGAGGTTCCACGCGGTCCAGGCGCTGGCTATCGCCGTGCTGTACCTGGCGGCCGCCATGGTCTCGTGGATTCCCTTCTTCGGCTGGCTCCTGTGGGTCGCGACCCTCGTGCTCGCGATCGTCGCGTGCGTGAGGGCGTTCCAGGGGCAGTACTGGGAGATCCCCGTCGTCTACGACGTGGCGAAGGGCTTCATCGAGAAGTAGGTCGTGTAGGTCGTACGTCAGGCCGTGCGCGGCCTAGCTACACGGCTACTCATCGGAGGGCTCGATCGCCCAGGCCGCACCTTCGGGGCCGGGCACGATGCGTGTTCGTCCCTGATCGTCCACTATGAAGAGCCCGAGCCCGTGGGACCGGGCGTATTCCTCCGCGCGATCGGCGCCCATGACGAAGAGGGCCGTGGACAGGATGTCGGAGTCCAGTCCGGTCGGGGCACCTACGACGGTGAGCGAGCGCATGCCGCGGGCCGGCTTGCCGGTGGCCGGGTCGAGGATGTGGTGGTAGCGGACCCCGTCCCGAACGAAGGACTGCTGGTAGTCGCCTGAGGTCGACACCGTGCAGAACGGCAAGGACGAGGAGGTGCCGTCCCCGGATGTGCCCGGCGAGTATTCGACGACGCCGATGACCTTCTCGGGGTCGCGCGGGTCTTCGATGCCGACGCGCCATGGCTCGGCGTCCCCGTCTGCGGGCTTTGTGCCGACCACGAGCGTCGTGCTTCCTGCCGAGACGAGTGCGCCGTCGACTTCGCCCTCGGCGGTCGCCTCTTGAAGCACCTCGAGGGCCGCGTCCAGTGCCGCGCCTTTGGCGGCGCCCGAGAGGTCGAGTCCCACGGGTGTAGACGGGAAGATGAGGTGTCCTCGACTGCGCGGTGCCTGGCTGGGCGGCATCGCCATGAAGCGGCCTTGAACGCCGAATGACGTGCGTGAAGTCTCGAAGCCTCGTGCCGCGCGAACGAAGAGCGCGAGCTCGACCGGGTCAGGGACGCGCTTCTCGCCTTCGAAGTCGTATAGTCCCGTCACCCGGAGCATGGCCGGTGAAAAGTACTCCTCTACGCCGAGCGCTCTGACGCGGTCCAGGACACGGACCGCCTCATCTGGCAGCACGTGCCACTCGTACGGATCCAAGTTGAACGCCGCCACGCTCGTGACCTCGCGCGTGCGCGGTTTGGGCGGCCTCGATGGGTCCGCGGCCGCGTCGGGGTACGCTGAAAGAACGGCCTCAGATTGTGAGATGGCCTCGAAGGCTCCGTCTACGGCGTGCTGCGCAGCCTCGGCGTCGCCGTACGCGGTGACGGTGACGAACGTCCCGAGCGCCTCACGCGTGTCACGCACGGGCTCTGGTCCGCCCGAGCATGCAGAGAGCGCGACTGCGGAGAGCAGCATCAGTGGACACACGAGCGCTGGCGCGAGCAGACGACGCGCAGTGCGTTGTGGGCAGGATGATGGCTGAGATGGCATGTCCAGCGCGTCCTTGGCGACCTTCGGCGATTCCCCGGAAGGACCCGGGTCCATCCGTGAGGGCACGGCCCGGTACGAGGCCGCTGCCAAGTATACTGAGCACGCCGATCGGACACCCGTTGGCTCGGAGGGCACCGGCATGCGCTTCGTGAGCTTCAACATCCATCGGGCGGTGGGCTCACGGGGCCGCCCGTCCATAGGGGCGATCGGCGATGTGCTTCGCGAGCTCCAGCCGGACGTGGTGGCACTCAACGAGGTCCTCCGCACACCCGTCGTTGCCGACCAGCCGGCGCGTCTCGGCAGCAGGCTCCGCATGGCGCACGCGTTCCATCGAACGGCGAGGCGGCACGGCATGTCGTATGGCAACGCGGTGCTCGTTCGGGGGCGGATCGTGGACGAGCTGCACGTTGCGCTTCCCGCCGAAGGTGCCGAGCCGCGGGGCGTGCTGTTCGTGGACGCCGAGGTTGAAGGCGCGTGGTTCACATTCGCATGCACGCACCTCGAGCCCCGACCGACTCCGCGGGAGCGTCAGCTGGACGCGCTCGCGCGTCTCCTCAGGGATGCGCGCGGGTGCGGGCTTCTGCGCGGAGCCAGCGCCGAGTCCACGAGTCCACGGGCGTCGAGGATGGATGCGGTGCAGGCCGAGTCCGACCACGACGGCTGTCCGCTCGTGCTGGCGGGCGATCTGAATGCCGCCCCGGCGGAGCTGAACGGTCTTCTGGAGGAGGCGGGGCTCGAGCTGGCGCCGGTACACCCCACCTTCCCGGCGGCTCGGCCGCTCGCCGCCATCGACCACGTGCTGTTCACGCGGCACTGGCGTGCGATCGAGTCGTTCGCGGTCGCCTCGCCGGTCTCGGATCATGCCGCTCTCGTCGTCGATCTCGAGCGGGTCGCATAGCCTTTCGACCAGCCGCCCGACTCACCTCGGCAACACTCGCCTGCTGGGTATACTGAGGACTCGCACTTCGAGGGGCCGTCGGGTGGGCGACGACGGCCTTCGCTCCGACGGAGGTCCTCTTGTTTCCCATAGTCCACAAGCGTCGGCTGTCCGAAGCCGTCTTTGAGATGGGTGTCCTGGCACCCAGGATCGCGGCAAAGGTCCGTCCCGGACAGTTCCTGATAGTGCGGATCGACGATGCGGGTGAGCGGATCCCCCTGACCTTCTCGGACTGGTCCGCCGACGAGGGCTGGATCCGCTTCATCTTCATGCGCGTGGGCAAGACCACGCACGAACTCGCGCACATGGAGGAAGGACAGCAGCTCGCCGACGTCGTCGGTCCGCTCGGCGTGCCGACACACCTAGAGGGGCTTGGCCGCGTCGCGGTGATCGGCGGTGGTGTGGGCGCGGCCGTGGCCT
Source organism: uncultured Eubacteriales bacterium (assembly GCA_964456615.1). Classification (GTDB taxonomy): domain Bacteria; phylum Actinomycetota; class Coriobacteriia; order Anaerosomatales; family CAVRZR01; genus CAVRZR01. The sequence goes on from CAYWCB010000019.1 coordinate 14,225, forward strand.
ATCCGGTCGCGCGCGGAATGTTCGAGGGGGGCTGCGACGTCACGGTCATCCTCGGCGCGCGCAACGCCGACCTCATCGTGCTCGAGGACGAGTTCCGAGCACTCCCGCTGCGAGACCTCGTGGTGACGACCGACGACGGCTCTGCCGGGCAGAAAGCGCTCGTCACGGCGCCGCTGAAGAGGTTGTGCGAGACGGGCGCGATCGACCACGCCTTCGCCGTGGGACCCGCGATCATGATGAAGTTCTGCGCCGCAACGACGAGGGATTTCGGCGTCCCGACCACCGTCTCGCTGAACCCGATCATGGTCGACGGCACCGGGATGTGCGGGGCGTGCAGGGTCAGCGTGGACGGCGTGACGAAGTTCGGCTGCGTGGACGGGCCCGACTTCGACGGGCATGCGGTGGATTTCGAAGAGCTCATGAGCCGCCAGCGCGTCTACGTCGACGACGAACGCCTCGCGGACGCCGAGTACTCGAGGGAGTGCTCATGTCGCCTGTAGACGAGACCGTCGGCGGACCCGGCGCCGATCCTGCGCAGGAAGGGGCGCGCCGCAAGGCCTCAGGAGCCCCACGGACGCCTATGCCCGAGCGGGACGCCAAGGCGCGCGCGCAGGACTTCGACGAGGTGGCGCTGGGCTACACGCGGGAACAGGCGCTCGCGGAGGCGATGCGCTGCCTGCAGTGCAAGAACCCGACGTGCATCTCCGGCTGCCCCGTGAACATCGACATCAAGGCATTCATCGGCCACATCATCGACGGCGACTGGCCCGCCGGTGTTGCCGTGCTCAAAGAACGCAACGCCCTTCCGGCGATGTGCGGGCGCGTGTGTCCACAGGAGGAACAGTGTGAGATCGTCTGCGTGCTCGCGCGCAAGGGCGAACCCGTGGCGATCGGGCGCCTCGAGCGCGCGCTCGGCGACTTCGATCTGGCGTGCGACATCGAGCACCGCTGCGTTCCCGAGGTCGCGCCGCCGACCGGGTTCCGGTGTGCGGTTGTGGGCAGCGGCCCCGCCGGTCTCGCGTGCGCAGGGGAGCTCGCGAAGCTCGGGCACGCCGTCACGGTCTTCGAGTCGCTCCACGCTCCGGGCGGCGTGCTGTCCTACGGAATCCCGGAGTTCCGTCTGCCGAAGGCGATCGTCCAGGCCGAGATCGCGATGCTCGAGACGATGGGTGTCGAGATCGTGACCGACGCCGTCATCGGTGCGACCTACACCATCGACGAGCTGCTCTCGGACGAGGACTACGACGCGGTCTTTCTCGGCAGCGGGGCGGGTCTGCCGATCTTCATGGGCATCCATGGCGAGAACCTCAACGGGGTGTACTCGGCGAACGAGTTCCTCACGCGCGTGAACCTCATGCGCGCATACGAGTTCCCCAAGGCCGACACTCCGGTGTGGCGCGGACGCAAGGTCGCGGTCGTGGGCGGAGGCAACGTGGCCGTGGACTCCGCGCGCACGGCGCTTCGGCTCGGCGCCGATGAGGTCTTTCTCGCGTACCGGCGTACCGAGGACGAGATGCCGGCTCGCCGGGAAGAAGTCCACCATGCGCGCGAGGAGGGTGTGGAGTTCAAGATGCTCTGCTCGCCCTCCGAGATCGTAGGCCGAGACGGGTTCGTCACCGGGATGGTGGCGACGCGCATGGAGCTCGGCGAGCCGGACGAGAGCGGGCACCGAGCACCGGTGTGCGTCCTCGGCAGCGACTTCGTCATCGATTGCGACACCGTGATCATGGCCATCGGGACGCGGGCGAACCGGCTGCTTCGGCGGGCGGCCCCGAACGTGGAGGTCTCGAGCCGTGGCTACGTTCTCACCGACGAGGACGGCGCGACGTCGCAGCCGGGCGTCTTCGCGGGCGGCGACATCGTCACCGGGTCAGCGACGGTGATACTCGCGATGGGCGCGGGAAAGAAGGCCGCGCAGGCGATGGACCGCTGGCTTCGGGACGGCCGCGATGGGAGCGAGCGGGCCTGAACGCACGTCCTGGAGCGGTTGGGTACAATCGGAACCGGGCACGACGAACGGTTCGCCGGACGCGAGGTTCGGCGTCGAACGTGGAGCAAACGGTGGTCGAGGAACCCATCAGCGTCCTCGTCATCGATGATGACGAGTCGATTGTCGAGATGATCCGCCTCGGTCTCGAGGCG